>JAUYQE010000070.1 GCA_030695605.1 Nanobdellota archaeon | reverse complement strand
ATAGCTCCTATCGAACTCAAGAGCATCTTCATTGAAGACTTTTGCTAAGGTAGCATTATTAGGAATAATTGGCAGGGCTTCAGTCGTTATATTTGAAGAAACATTATCTAACCCGCTGTTAATAGTAACCATACCATTTCCAGAATTAGGGCTATAAATTTCATCTCCAGCATAATCCGCCGTAACCGTATAAGCTCCCGGTAACCATGAAGATGTGTTCCAACTTACTTTTGCCGTCCCTTCGCTGTCTGTGACATTAGAACCTATAATTTGCGCATCTGCATAAAAATCTACTTTTTTATCGGGGAGGGGCGTAAGCTTCTCATCTGTTAACGTTGCCCGGATGTTAATCACCTCGCCTACAAATGCCGTTATTTTATCAACAATAATATTCAAAAACGTGGATAGTAAGCTTGGTTTAGGCTGAACTGCTGGTCCTTCTATTGGGATAGGTTGGCTTTCAGCAGGTGGAATTGGTTGAATAGAAATAGGAGCGCCCGTGGGCGATTCGGATGGAGGCTCTTGCGAAGGAATCTCAGTCGGCTGTTCAATAGGTAAAATAGATATAGGTGCTTCCGTAGGATTAGATTCTGTCGGCTGCGTTTCCTCAACGGGAAGAATGCCGAGTCCCTTAGGGTTCTCAGAAGACTGATTGAGTGCCGATACTAACCACAGTGAAGCTAAAAGGATCGCTACTCCTAGAAGTAACTTACGTTTATACCCCCTCTTTTATGGAAGTCGTGGGGGTTGAAATATTTAAACATTCTTAATTACCTTGGGATAAGAACGGTAAATTTACCGGCAGTGTGTAGAAATGACTGATATACTGGACTAATTCTTGCATAAAAAAGCAACAACCCATCAGTCAAATATGCGCAACCCCCGACTTTTGACTCCCATAGATATCGTTTTCAGCCATTTTTGTTCCTCCTGTTGGCCAAAACCTGAGAACTCCTTTATAAATGAGGGTATAACGGGGGACTGGGACTAAACAGTCAATGCCCTGTCGGACAGCAACCCCATAATCCTCGTTCCCGCCGAGCAGGGACTCGGAATAGAAGCAGGATGCCCCGGCCGGGATTCGAACCCAGGTCACCGCCTGTCTCCAAACCGTCTGCACATAGAGCTCGGGAAACTTGTCTTCTATCGTGGGGCTGACCGAAGGGAAACCCCACTTGAAGGGATTTGGCTCCAAAGCTTTTCCGAGCGAAGCGAGCGCAAAGGTTTGCGAAAGGGCAGTATGATAGTTTGTCCAACTCTTGGCCTTTGCTTGCCAAAGGGTACCGGACTACACCACCGGGGCCTGCTTCCCTCACACACTGAACCTTCTTTAAAAAGATTTTGTCTGCTCAAGCAGAAATCTTATAAAAGATGCTTTGTACTTCCTCATTATGAAGCGGGTTGTTCTTAGCTTGACTGAACAGGTTACCCTTCTGGGGAGAACAGAAGAGCAGGTTCGCGCCCGCATCGATACTGGTGCCACGTCCTCCTCCCTTGATGCGCAGCTGGCAGAACGGCTGGGCTTAACACCGGGCGACCGTTCAAAAATTGTCAAATCAGCATCCGGCGTCAAAAAGCGCCCGGTTATTACCGTGAAGCTTTTGCTCCAAAACTCTTCCCTGGAAGAGGAATTTACTCTTGCTGACCGCAGCCATATGACCTATCCGGTGCTTATCGGTCAGAATATTCTCCGGAAAGGAAACTTTTTGGTTGATCCGCAGAAAAAAGAGAATATAATCTGACCCTATGAAAGCCGCACTCATCTCCTTGGGAAGCACCAGTTCCATTCTCACTGCTGCCGCAATGAAAAAATATTTCGCGCAGGTGGATCAAGTGCAGCTCAAGAATGTGGAGATTCGTTTTGGTAAAGAAGCCGGCATTTTTTATGAAGGGCAGCCGTTTGGGCAGTATGATTGCGTGTATGTAAAAGGCTCTTTCCGCTATGCAAATTTGTTGCGGTCTCTCGCTGCCCTTCTTGAAAAAAATGTTGCGTACATGCCCCTCACGGCAACTGCTTTTACGCTGACGCACAACAAGCTGCTGACCCATCTTGCCCTGCAGCAGTATAATCTTCCCATGCCCAGGACCTACCTCTCTTCGACGGTTGATGCTGCCAAAGCGTTGCTGCAGCGGGTATCTTTTCCGATTGTCATGAAGTTCCCCGAAGGGACACAAGGAAAAGGGGTCATGTTTGCGGATTCTTTGAGTTCGGCGTTGTCTTTGCTTGACGCTTTGGGCGCGCTGAACCAGCCTTTCCTCATTCAGGAATATGTGGAGACGGAAGGCACTGATATTCGTGCCCTGGTTGTTGGTGAAAAAGTGGTAGCAGCCATGCGGCGGCGTGCCCAAAAAGAGGAGAAGCGGGCGAACATCCATGCTGGAGGCGTTGGCGAGCCCGTGCAGCTCACCCGGGAAATGATGAAGATTGCCGTCGATACTGCGAAAGCCTTGCAGGCTGATATTTGTGGTGTTGATATCCTGGAAGGAGCTCTGGGCCCGTTAGTTATTGAAGCCAACGTTTCCCCTGGCTTGCAGGAGCTCAGCAAGGTTTCGACGCTGGATATTGCTGACGAGCTGGCACGCTTCTTGGCACGAAAAACTGAAGAACAGCTGGGGCAGCAGAATAGCAATGCAGCGGCGCAGGTGATGAAAGAGTTGACCGCTAGCGAAGAAAACGTTCTTGGTCAAGAAATCATTACTGCACTACAATTTCGAGGAGAAAAGATTATTCTTCCCGAGCTGATTACGAAGATGGCGAATTTTAGTGATGGGAAAGAATATGTGATTCGTGCGCAAAGAGGAAAAGTAGAAATTGAGGAAATGTGACGAGTTTCCTTCCTGTTTTCTTTCTCTTATTCTGCAGCTTTCTTTCTCTTCGGAGACTTTTTCAGCGAATTCTTCTCTGATCCCGTGACGCGAACCCAGGTAGCTTCAGTTGTTCGAGTCCTTTTTCTAAACCAGATAAGATAGATAATGGGCAAGAGCCCTAAGGTATTCAGTAAAAGAATGGCGATAAACCAGCCTTTCTGTTTTTGCTGTGCTGCCGTCCACAACCCCCAGCCATTCCAGAGCAGCGTCCAGAGCGTTACCAGAAGAAGCCCGAAAAGTACC
The DNA here is from genome assembly GCA_030695605.1 of Nanobdellota archaeon. GTDB lineage: Archaea > Nanobdellota > Nanobdellia > Woesearchaeales > GW2011-AR9 > JAUYQE01. The sequence goes on along the minus strand of JAUYQE010000070.1, from coordinate 21,571 downwards.
GTGGCGGGCTGCTGGTAGAGGGGGTAAAGGAAGGCCATGAGCACTGATAGGAGCAAGGAAAAGCTTTGGCTTATTTATGCTTTACGATTTTGAAACCAAGAGCGTGAAGAACTATTAGGAAGAGGATTTATCTCTTCCGCCGCTTTTCCTTCGTGGTAATCTGATTAATTTTTGCGAGATCTTCTACAAGGTCCGAAGCAATGAACGCATAGCCGCCCCTCTTTTTCAGCAGCAGATCGCCTATGAAGCCGTTCACGTACGATGCGGCAATGGCACTCTTAAAGAGGTCTTGCGTTTTTGCCAGGAAGCCGACGCATAAGCCCGCCAAGATGTCACCGGTGCCAGCCTTCGCCATGCCGGGGTTTCCCGTCCGGTTATATGCAATCTTGTTTTGCGACAAAATGATGTCCGTCGGCCCTTTGAGCAGGAGTACATTGTTATTCTGCAGGAAATAGCGTAAATTTCCTTGCAGAATTTCTGCTTTTTCCCGAATGTTGGACTGTTTGAGCTTGGGCAGCAAGAATTCCTTGCCACTATGGACCAGAAGCATCTCCATTTCCGTCGCATGCGGTGTTATTAGTGCATTGCTGAAATCTTTAAGCGTTATAGACTTAAGCGGATCAGCATCGATGACTTTGATCTTGGGGGATTTTTTGATGAAATATTGGCAGAACGTGTCCGCTTTTTTGGTAATGCCATTGCCCAGCAGCACGGCGTCAAACCGTTCTGCAAACTTGACCATCTCTTTGGCATTCTTGATGCTGAAGGTTTTCCCTTTAATCTTATGGGTTATGAGGTCGGGAGCATAGCGATGGACTGCCCAGGCGACTTTTTCCGGTGCGGCAACGGTTACCACATCACAGCCGGCCCGCAGCGCTGCCAAGCCCGCCAAGACGATCGCTCCGACGTACTCCTCAGAACCTCCAATGATAAGCACTCTGCCGCTCTCTCCTTTGTGCGTGGTCTTCTTCCGTTCCATGATTTTTTTGACTTGTTGGAGATTCATGCTCTTTCCTTCTCTCTTTGGTTAATTTTCGGCCTTTTTGTTTAAATATTTTTTATAAACAGCTTCATCCGGCCTTGAGGTTTATATATCTTTGTTGTCATTAATAAGTGAAGTTTATTAAATTTTGGGTTTATTTATAAATACTTGCCCCCCGGAAGTGCTTTTCTGCGTAAGAAAACCTTTTAAAGGCGAACCTTTCTTTGGTTCTTGGCCCTGTAGCTTAGCCTGGACTTTTGCGAGTATTCCTGGCAAGGAAGGCAATAGAGCGCCGGTCTTATATGGCCGCTGGCGTGCACGGTAAACGCCAGTTGCGCGAAGCTAGCCGGAAGTCCCGAGTTCAAAGCGCCAGCAATCTAAGCAAGTAGACTCAAGTGGGGTGTTCCTTCGGAGACCCCACAAAAGTGCTGTATGCGGAGATTGCCGGGAGAAATTCTCGGCAGGGCCAGTTATTTTTCTGGTTCTTGGCTTGTTTCTTTGATGTACAAGAATCGTCCATCCGGATCCGTAAGCGTCGCCTGTTTACCAAACGGTGTATCTTCCCCCCGATGGCGGATGTACTTTTGGTCGATGTTGGCAAGCGCAGCTTCCAAATTGCTTACGCTAAAGCCGATGCCATCTAACGGTCTTTGCTCCTGCTTCGTGGGATAGAGCTCCAGGTACACTTCTCCTACCTGCGCCCCATAATGCCGCGGGCCATGGTCAGTATGCTCTTCGAACGGCGTGTCGAGAAAGGACGTGTAGAACTCTCGAAGGGTCTCAATATCGTGCGAGCGGAGGATGAGGAGGGTTAGGGAAGGCATGATAGTGACGCTCTTCTACTCTTCTTCTGTGGCCAGTTGCTGGCATCGCACTTCTGATTCTCTTTCTTCTTGCACCGTACACAGAAAAACTCTCGGCCAGTTCGGGTTCTGATACGGGGTAATGGATGCAACATTTATAGAAGTTCCTGTGGGGAATTGCTCTTCATTTCCGCCGCCCTCATGAATATGGCCGTGCAGGTGCACAATATTCCTTAGCGTGCGGTCGTTCAATATGCGTGTCAGATTCTGATCGCCCACGTGGCCGAAGCCGGGAACATAATCAATCGCCGTCGTGGCTCTCGGCGGCCCGTGCGTGATGAAGAAAATGGGCTCGTTTTGTTCTTGGAGGGACTGGAGGTGGCGTAAAGCGGTTTCATAGTCTTCTTCCGTCAGCAATCTCCCGGTCTCTGCCAGAAAACGCGGATCGTGATAGCCATCCCTGCCGACGACATTCACGCCGGAAAAGTCGAGAGTTGCCGAGCTGATGTCAAAAGTCTGTGGATTAATGCGTTGCAGTTGGCGGAGCCCTTCCCGATACACACGCTCCTCTTCATGGTTTCCCCGGATGACGAACACCGGCACGCCCAGCTCGGCAAACGGCTGCAGCCCCGCTACCATTTCCTGAACGTTATCTCTCGAGTTGGGATAGATTGGATTCCGCCGGATAGCTTCGTTTTCATACACGTCGCCGGCAACGATGATGGCATCGAGAAGATGTCCATCATTTCTGTCTGCATTTGTCAAAGCCTCTGCTGCGATTGCTGCACCATCAACCTGCCCTTCGATATCGCTGATGACACCAAATTGAATAACGCCGTCTTCCTGAAAGTCGTTCTGGTGCTGCTGGACCCAGGCTTCTAAAGCGGTAGCTTCGGTGCGGGCTGGTTGTTCATCAGTCACCAGATTTCGTATGCTGAGGGCAGCCAGGCCGACGAGAATGGGAAGAGAAAGATATTTGAGGATTTTGTTCATCTTTCAGAAAAAGGGCTGCGGCTATTTAAAAACTCTTTTCTGCTTTTTAGTTTGAGGCCATTATTTTCTTATCCCGTACATTCCTCTTCCACATCCTTCACCGTTATCGTAAACTGTACTCGTGGAATAAGCGGATGCGTTATAATCCGCGTTGTTTCTCCTTTGTGCAACGTTACAATCTCCGCTTCAATAACTGTTCCCGTCGTTTTCTTGATAAACTTTATCGGCACGAGGGGCGTTTCTCCTGAGCAATACACTGGCGTGCCCATAACTTCCCACGCTAACGCACCAGCTGCCGTATAGCTGCCCTGCCCTCGGCGGAGAGAATAATCCTCCCCATCACTGGTTCTGAGCTGGACACTCTGCAGGGTGCACGTTGCGGGACAATTGTTTTCATAATCGATCTCATACAGAGAGGCGAGCGTTTGACAGGAACCATCAATGCACTCCAGCTTTTCAGAACAATCTTCTGTCCGTACACAAGCCTGTTCTTTCTCTTCGGTTTCTGTTTCTATGGCGGTTCTTTCGTCTTCTGCGGTTGTTGGTGCTGGGGCAGCCTCTGGAGAAGATTCTGGTATAGGTAGGCTGAGCTTCTGCACACTTTTCTCTTGTTGGAGGGTTGCTATCTCTTCACACGCGGCTACAAATAGAAAAGTACTGATCAGCGCCACGAAAAGAATTGTTTTGATTGTTCCACCTCTTCATCTTTTCATTAAACTGCGGCAGCCGGGACTTTCAATCGCCATACGCTGTAAAGCTGCTCGTGGTGTTGAACGGAGTGCAACACCACTTGACAACGTTCGCCCAGCGTACTTGGGCCTTTCGAACCCGGGTCACAGCCTCATTGCGCTTGCCCTTGGCAAGGCAGTATGATAGCCACTACACCACTGCCGCATTGGAGACTGCAATATGAGAATCACTTAAAAATCTTTTGAAAGAAATGTGAAAAAGAAAAAAAAGAAAAAAAATGTTTCGCTTAGCGCCGAGCCAAGCCAAACACTGCCCGCAACGCTACAATAATGGTTGCCGGCACGAACAGGGTCAGAATCGACCGCAGCACGTTTGCCAGTAGGGGTGCGACGCCATCAAAGACGCCTTCCTGCGCGCCTAAGAATGACACCAGCACTAACACCGTTCCACTGGTCAGGAACGCTGATGATTCGGTTACCGTTATGTTCAGCAACCCGACAACGACGCCGAGCAAAAATACCAGCCAGACCATCGTTCCCGCGTAACTACCGGTAAACCCTACTCCCAGAAGTACCGCTAAAATTAATCCAATCAGAAACGACCAGCTCCCGATGAGATTAGCGGCTTTTCCTCTTAGCTTTGCCATAAATTATCACCTCTTTTAGGGGATAGGAAAATTTCTGCATTTAAAAGCGTTTTGTTTTTTATGGGGTGAAAAACCACGATTTTTGGCAAAAGTGCTCTTTTTTCAGCGTGCAGAAAAGAATGTTTATATAACAAAACAGCCTTTCTTTAGGGATGGAGCTTCGTTCTTTGAAAAAAGAGGTTGACGTTTTAGATGCTCTTGTTCCTCTGGTGCAGAATTTTCAGCGTTCCTGGCTGCTGCCGCTGCGCAAAGGCACGCAAAGGCATCCCGCGCTGCTGTATGTGCTTCCCGTTGAACAGGAAAATCAAGCCAGGAAAGAGCTGGCACAAGCACAAACTGCCCTCAAGCAGCTGCACCAAGCGGACGCCATTCGGGAACGGCTGCGCATGCATGCCCGGCACCTGATCGAATTAAAACTTGCAGCCCTTCGCCAAGACCGGGAACGGATCTCTCAGGTGGCACAGCAGCTGGCAACTGATGATTATTTTTCTCTCAGAAAAACCATTCAGGACATACGGGCTGCAAAAAAGGATTTCCGCACGGTAGCAGCTTCCTATGCGAAAATACATGCGCTTCTCTCCCGCCATCTTCCTCTGGAAGAGCGCTTGCACTTCCTTGACTTGCCCCATCGCCGGGAGTTGTCGTTGCTCAAGCAGCATTTGTCAAAAAAAGAAAAGCTCTGCACGGCGCTCGGCAATCAGTTTGTTCTGTTCATGAAATCTGCGAATAAAACTACGCGTCCGGAACTGCAATGGTAATCGCTCTGGTCATTGGCTTGTTGGGCATGGCGTGTATCTTAGCGGGGTTTCTGCTGGATGAATTTACCAAACAGTTCAATAGGAATAATCTTGGGTATAATGCCCTGAACTTTCTCGGAGCAGTATTGCTGGGTGCCTATGCTTTTTCTCTACGTGCCTGGCCGTTCCTGGCGCTGAACGGAGTGTGGGCGGTGGCGGCTGCCTGGCGTTTCGCTGCGATTGTACGAAGAAGAGAAAAATAGCATCCCCATACAAGAAATATTTATTAAGTCCTCGTATAGGAGAAAATCTCGTGGAACAGGAAAAACTAACGATCGGCCAACGCATACTCCTTTTCTTTCTCTATGGCCTGGTTGCGCTGATGGTCGTTTTTTCTCTGCTGGCCATGAAAGACAAGAACTTTGCCGGGTATGAGAAATGCATTCAGGAGAAATGCGATAGGAAAGGTGAAGCTTTCTGTAACAAACTCCGAGAAGTTTCTAACTGTTGCCTGGGGGCGGGGGGGCAAGTGGCGATGGCGGGCAGTGAGTATACCTGTGTGTTTGAAAAGTAGTGCCATTCTTACACCTGCTTTAGAACACTCTTTTTCAAAGCTCCTGCGTCTTTCCATACATACAGAATTCCCTAATCACACACCGATGGCATTTCGGAATGATCGGCACGCAAATCCGCTGCCCATGGTCGACGAGAAGCTTGTTGACATCTTTCCAGAGCATTTTCGGCACGATCTCTTTCAGCGCTGCTTCCGTCTCCTCTGGAGTTTTGGTTTGTACCCAGCCTAAGCGATTGGCGATGCGGTGCACGTGCGTATCGACGGCAATAGCCGGCTTGTTGAACGTATATGCCAGAACACAGTTTGCTGTTTTTCTGCCAACGCCGGGAAGGCTTGTCAGCTCTTCAAACGTATCGGGAACCGAACCCCCATATCTCTCCACGATTATCCTGCTGAGCTTTTTGACGTTCCGGGCTTTCACGCGATAAAAGCCGATGCCATACAAGGCCTTCTCGAGTTCTGAGACAGAAGCTTTAATAAAATCTGCCGGTAATGTATATCGAGCAAACAATTTCTTGACGAGGGGAATAGTCGTCGTATCTTTGGTGCGGGAACTCAGCAAAGTCATGACCACTTTCTGAAATGGAGTATAGCTTTTCAAAGCTTCCAGCATGGTCGGCTGGTGCTCTTTTTCGAGCAGAGAAAACACTCTTTTGATTTCCAGCGGCGTTATCATCATTTTTCTTCTTTTCTTAAGGTGTCTATAAAAATAATCTGTTCTTCCCAAAGCCTTTTGCACCTATTGCTTATGCTGCGAGAAGCACGATAATCGCCACCAGGAGCAAAGCGGCTGCCTGTATCGCTTTGAAAACTTTTTCCATATGCGTTGTCCAGCGTTCCCGTTCCATATCAGAAGTTCCTTTTTGTTGTGCAGTCTGGTGCAAGCGTTTCCAGAGCTGCTGCATGCCAACAGTCAGCAGCAGGAGGGGCAGCAGGAAAATGAGGAGGAAGTACACGAAAAGGGGCAACGCTACCGCACTCGTAAATGAGGTTCGGGAGAATTCTCCCAAGAGGGTGAAGATTTTTCCTGAAGAAACAGTGCCGAGGAAAGCAGCCAGGAAGCCGATGCCAAACAAGGTGAGTGGGGATGAAAGTATTTTCTCAAAGCGTGCCCAGCGTTTCTGGAGCTGCTCTGAAAGTGTTATCTTTTTCTTTCGCAGGAAACTGGACAGCTGGAAAAGCCCCCCGAGAACTGCTAAGACCGCAACAATCGTTCGGAATCCTTCTCCGATGCCTAAATGCGGAAGGAGCAGAAAGCCGAGCAGGAATAAGGCAACTCCCATGCCGGCAGCAAGGCTCAGCCCGTGTTTTACCACCAGAATGGGCGGGAAGAGTACGCTGATTCCGAAGAGGAAAAGGAGTAACGCCAATCCTGCGGGCAGGAAGGCATCCCGCAGCGCTTCGGTCGTTACCACGCTAAACGTAATGGTTTCCAGAATGTGCCGGGGCTCTTTATCACCGACGATGCCGACGCTGTCTTGAAGCACCGTCGTCGGGCAGTCGCTGTTTTCTCCCTCCCGGACTTGCTGGGCAAAGAAATCCATAATCGGCTGCTTTCCAACGAGATAGCTTTTTCCCAGGAAAATGGCGGGCACGCCTTGCGAGGCTTCTGGAATAGCATGCCCTTCCAGGAACTGCCGGAACAAGAGCGCATCCTGCTCTTCATGATAAGCATCAAAGCGCTCCACACGCAGCTCCGGATAGGCGGTTTCCAGTTCCTGCAGAAGTGTTTCTATGTCTTGACAGGACGTGCATTCTTTTCCGGTAAAGAAATAGATGCAGTCATTCTCGGCTGCAGAAACGAAAGGAATTGTGCTAAGCAAGAAGCTCAATATCAGAAGTACCAAAAAAGATTTTGAAAAGGCTCGCCGCTGCTGTTTCATGCTATGCACCACTTTTTTCTGTCTATTTTCTTTAAATAAAGATTCATAGCTTTTATAAACTTTTGCCCTGCTCTCCTCTGCATGGTTCAGGAATTGACAGCGGAAACCTTTCAGAAAGAGGTTTTGGAATCAGCCTTGCCCATCATTGTTGATTTCTGGGCAGCCTGGTGCGGGCCCTGCAGGATGCTGGCGCCAGTTTTTGAAGAATTAAGCAAAGAATATGCCGGCAAGCTCACGTTTGCCAAGATTTCTGTCGATGATTATCCGGCTATTGCGCAGGAATATGACGTCAGCGGCATTCCCTGCCTGATTGTCTTCTCGCGGGGAAAAGAAGCAGAGCGCATTGTGGGCTTCCAGCAGAAAGCGCAGCTGCAAGAAAAGATTGACAAAGCGATTAGATAATGGGTAAATAAAAAGAAGGGGTAAATAAGATTAGTTGTTGACAGACAAAGAGGATAACAATGGCGAAAATATCATCAAAGAAAAAGCAAGCATCAGACACGCCGCGAGACCTGGAAGAAGTGGTGTACGTCAGTTGGGAATATATTGGTGAAACCGGCCGAGAGCCCCGAGGCTGTTCGCTGCATCGTACTCTTGCTGATTATCATGCTTTTCTGGACGCTGAGTATTATAGAGCTCAAGATGATGGGCTGGATTATCTCAAGCCCCGCCCGGCGGGAGAGCCCAGCACCGTATATGCCAGCCCGGTGCTCTACCGTAGAATAAAGAGTAGCACCTCTGGAGTGCGGTGCTCTCCTGCAGATGAAATGACGCTTGTTGCTCAGGAAGACCTGTTCTACATCCCCCCTTTTCGCGGCTAAAAATTTATATAGTATCCCTCGCCCGACGCACTCATGGCCCTAGAAAACATCCTTGCCGTTCTTTTCGATTTTGATTTGACACTTTCTGCGGAATATATGCAGGCCGCACTCTTTCGCAAGTACAATGTGGAAGGAAAAGCCTTCTGGCAGGAGAAAGGCCAGATGGTTGCCGAGGCAAAAGAGAGGGGAATCAATCTTGATGATGAGTGTGCGTATCTGAATCTTATGCTGCGGTATGTCCGCAAAGGCGATTTTCCTAAACTCTCCAACGCCGAGCTCCGCGAACTCGGAAGAGAGGTGCGGCTGCATGCCGGCCTGCCGGAGTTTCTTCCCCGCCTCAAAGAACAGATCACGGCTGATCCGGCGTATGCGCCATATAATGTGCAGCTTGAGTTCTACGTCATCAGTTCCGGCCTGAAAGAGATGGTTCTCGGGAGTGCGCTCGGACCTTGCCTGACGGACGTTTTTGGCGCGGAATTCATGGAAGATGCAGATGGCACGATCGCCGAAATCGCCCGCGTTATCGGCCATGCCAAAAAGCCGGAGTTCATTCATCTGATCAACAAAGGGGGGAACGTCAATCCGGATATTGACCTGAACGGCCTGCTGCCCCGGGACTTGCGGCGGGTGCCGTTTGAGAATATGTTGTATGTTGGGGATGGAGCAAGTGATGTGCCGAGTTTTGAAACGCTGAACAAGCGCGGCGGCAAGAGCTTTGCGGTCTATAATCCGGCGTCAGAAGAGGCTTTCCGGCAGGCGTACGCCTTACAGCGCGATAGCCGCGTGCTGGCTTTCGGCCCTGCTGATTATACGGAAGGCAGCCATACGCCGAGAGTTATTCAACGGGTATTGCGGGAGATGGTGGAAGAGAAAATCGAGTTGCAGGAAGAAGAGATCAGAAGAAGAGCCTCTCCTGCCCCCAAGCATATTGCGGAAGGGAAATAAGAAACACTTTCGGCATAAACAACGAGAATAAATAACCATGGCTTCGATACCTCAGCAGCGTCAGCAGCTTTCTTCGCAGAGAATTCCCTTGGTCGAAGCACTTTCCCGGGAGCGGCATTATATCTTAGGCCAGGCAGTCGAGCTGGGCTACGATATCCGTTGTGATTTTTGTGCATATCGCCATTCTGTTACTACAAATACCTGCCATGAGAAAGCTGCTTTGCTGCAGCAAACTTTGCCAGAAAAGCATTGGTCACCAAACCGCGTCATCAAAGCCTTATATGGCGTCGTCGGATCTGAACCGTACGTGTTTGTGCTGCCGGAGCTGCGGATGGGGGGAGATGCCGTAAAAAAGAAGCCTCATAATGGGGGAAGCCTGCGAAAGCGCCGGACGCTGAATCGCCGGGGGAAAAGTTTTGGCATCGTCAATGCCAGCGTCGTCAAGAAGCTTTTTACTGAAGCCGGATTGCAATCCCAGGACTATTGGCTCTTCAAGAAGCGTTATCCCCAAGCAGAATTACAGTCCCCGGACTATCGGCCATTCTTTGCCCCATGGGTGTCCCGTATGCGGTCTGATAATTCCGTTATAGAAGTCATCCCAGAAGGATATGAAGCCGTTTATGACAAAAACGAATGCATTCCATCAGGCATGGAATCCGGCACCTGCACACCTTTCGTAAGCTTTGCAGAGATGTACTCAAATCCGCTGGAACGAGGAAAGATAAATGACCGCTATGGCGGCATCCAAGCAGTTTTTATTCATGATATGCCATCGCTTGATGACCTACTGGTTGACATTTCCGTCGGCGGGAAAGAAGAAGACGCGCATAAGACTTCCTTGCATCTGCCGTACAAAGCTATTTATGAGATTTTGGCTGCGGAATATGGCGAGAAGAAGATTTTTAAGATGGCGTTTTGGTGAGTCTGCGTCTTTTGGTAACTCTGATCTTTTAGTACCTAAATTCTTAAAAATAAGAGAACCATAAAAAGTTGGGATGGGAGGTGTTTTTCCATGGCAGTAATTGTAGATCCTGAATATGAACGAGAATTGAAAAATGGGAGGGAGTTAGCAGAGTGGGTGAGAAGTCTTGATGATGCAACAACAAGAAGAATATACACCATCGAAGCGGAACTGACTCGGGATATTTCGAGTGCTATTGCGACTGTTTTAGAACAGTATAAAGCAGCAGGGAGATTTAATTTCACGGTGTATCTGCCGGAAAGCAGCGAACCGATAACCGAGCTGAAAGGCCAGCGTTTAGTTTTCCCCACACGATGTTATGCGCAAGGTTCTACGACGGTAGATGATCCTGAGGATATCACTCCGCTCTGATCTTTTTCCGGGTGCCGTTTTGGTGAAGAGGCTGGCTCGAATTAATGTAGTGGAGTAGAGAAGAACTGACTAAAATTTTTGAGCTCCTCTACCACCACCGCTTCATCAATTCTGTCAGCACGAACGTGGTTATTTTTTCTGTATCCGCTTTCCCCTGTTGGGTTCGTACCCGCAACGAATACTGCTGCGTATTGAAAATCGCCATCTGCCGCTGCAATTCCTCGACGGATTCTTCTTCCCGTCGGGCGTGCAGGACTTCTGGCGTGTTCCAGAGCAGGACCGAAATGGTTGGCTTTGGAAAGATTTTGACAAGCATGTTCTTAAACGCTAGCGGCACGTGCTTCATGAGCAGAATGTCGGAGCAATAGCGGTCGGTAATGACAATCATTTTCTTCAGCCGTAAAGGAAAGATGGTGAAGAGAGAGCGGAGATATAGGTCGAGTGCAAAGACCGGTGCCATGAGATTGTACAGCACAGAGCGGAGGAGAGGGCGCTTTTCTTTTCCACTCTTGTCCTTTTTTTCTTTCTGTGCATCCCGGCGCTTTTCTGCCCGCTTGTAGGCCCTCCCGATGCTGCTGAACGGGAGAATGTTCTGCCTGCCCCGCCCGACGTAGACGATGGCAGCTTTTCTTCCGGTCTGCTGTAAGGCTTCCTGCAGCGCCTGCACGAGCGTGCTCTTTCCGGCTCCGTCCGGGCCTACGATGCTGATGAGTGGCGCTATTCGAAACGGATTCTTTTTTTGCCGCAGCCAGCGCCACGAAAGGGCGGCCAGTGTTAAAATGTGTTTGGGCTTTTTGCAGACAAAAATGCTGAGGGGAAGAAACGGCTTCATCGCTGTGAAGTTTCCTGCTTCTGCTTTGGCCAGCAGCTGGTTGGCTATCCGCCGAGTAAAGATTCGGCTCAATTCAGCCAAGGCTTTTTCCTTATCAGCGTCCAGCGTCTTCAGAATCAGCTGGTATTTAGGCTTGAAATATCGTTTCCCGAGGAGGGAGTGAGCGATAAGCATGACATAATAATAATCGTCAGAAAGCGTCGAGAAGAATGCTGTTTTCTTCCGGCGGCTGAAGATTTCTTCGCCAAGATATTGCATGTCGTTCCAGTGAACTCCGCCAACCTGCATATCAAAGCTGACTTTCTGCAAGCCGAGAACTTTGAAATAGGCTTTATGCACCAGGGAAAACTGCTGGGTGCGCTGCGCGAATCCGTAGTGGCGGAGGATACGGTCTGCTTTTGAGAGGTCCTCTTTCGCTATGGCAGTGTCCAGGCTTTCCGGAGGCAAAGACGCATCCAGCAGGAATTCATAATTCCGCAGCAGGCAGTAGCGGATGTGTTCCTGTTCAAAAGCAGCAAAGACACTGCGCAGGGTTTCTTGAGAATCCATCTGAGGACGGTCTGCGGGAGTGAGCTTATAATAATTATGGAAAGTGAAGTTTTTACTCTCTTTTAGCTTTCGCTTTTTTTTCGCCGTCATCCTTTTAAAATCCTCTGCCGTTTTCTGCCCCATGCACCCCATCGCCCATGGCGCGGAAGCCATCCTGTACCAAGATAAGAATCGCATTATCAAAGAACGCCCTGCAAAGCACTATCGCTTGCCTGAACTTGACGAAAGATTACGAAAATTCCGTACGAAACGGGAAGCCAAAGTGCTGCAGAAATTAGCGCTGCTGCAATTCCCCGCTCCCCGCCTGCTGGAAACGGCGGAGAAGACCATGACCATTATCATGGAGCAGATCCCCGGCAGAAAAGTGCGGGATGTTCTTTTGGATGAGAAAACTCCGGCGAATACCATTTCATTTCTTGCAGAGGAAATTGGCGAACGCGTGGGGCAGCTGCATGCGCAGCAGATCATCCACGGTGATTTGACCACGTCCAACATGATCCTGCATGAGAAGAAGCAGCAGGTGTTCTTCATTGACTTTGGGCTGTCTTTCTTTTCAGAGAAAGTAGAGGATAAAGCGGTTGATCTCTTTCTTCTGGAACGCGCTTTGTCAAGCACGCACTATCTGCTGTATCCGCAGATTTTCACTGAGGTTCTCGTCAGCTATAAGAAAGCATATACTGATGCTGCTGCGGTTCTGGAACGGCTGGAAGAGGTAAGGAAGAGGGGAAGGAATAAACGATAAGGAGAGCAGTTCCGCTCTTTCAAACAGAGCATTGAACCCTCCCGTCTTGGAAACAAAAAATTCCGGGAGAGTGTTTATATAGAGCTCATTCTTCCTGAATAATAAGATGGCCGGCATAACTGTTTTTGAGACGTACGAACAAGCTATTCCTACTTTAGATACATTGTTAAAAGACAATACCGATGTAAGAATGAGAATCGGGAAGATTGGAAAAATGAAAGAAATAGAATACCGACAACAAACGGGTTATGATGATAGATTAAGGGAACAACAGAAAAGTGATCCAGACCATTTTGATCTGAGTCTCTTTGCTTTACCAGAAGATGAGCGTCAAAAAGTAAGGGCAGATGTTGGAAAGGGGTTCGAATTGACTTGTGCAGTTGGTCTCAGTGCTTATAATGGAACTTATCGTTTTTCTGCAGATGTTATAAAGCCGGATTGGCCAATTCCAAAAGAAGATCATTATACTACGATTAAAGAATTAGTTGCTGGGGTTAAAAGATATTTACCACAAGAGGATACTCATTATGGAGCAACTCTTACACCATTTGTTTATACTGTTGCGAAAGAGTTAACATTTGGTGATGAGGAAAAACAAAGCTTGCAGGAGAATATAAACCACTTAGAAATTTTAGATGAAGAAGGTCTAAAAATTTCTGCATTAATGGATGAATTTGGAGATAGAGATGAACTTTTAGGTATGTGTTCAGCTATGCTGGCTTCTGCTGATATACCGGTAAGAGGCCTCAACGCAGAGGAAAGAGCCGAGTTTGAGAGATTGTTTTATAGTCAGTAATAAAGTATAGATTTATCTTTTTTCTTCCCGCCTACACGGTTTTTCAAAGTCGGTTAAAAGATAATTTTTGTTAGTTGAACCAGAGAGTTCATCCCCACTTCCCCGCCATCGTCCCCCTTCTTCCTCTTTCTCCTTTCGTCTCATCCCAGAAAAATCCCGCGCCCGCTAATCGCTCCCGTACTGCCGGAGCACAGGAATACGTCGCTAGTACTGCCTCTTTTTTCATCACTCTCCGGACTTCCTGTAAGAATGGCACTTCCCACAACTCCGGCGTCTTTTCTGGAGGAAATGGATCGAAGAACACGGCATCGAAATGCTCTGCCGAAAGCTCTTTTACTCGCTTCCGTGCATCCCCCAGTAAAACCTGTACGTGGACCTTCTTTTCTTGAAAAGTAAACGTTGGCGGCACCAGCCTCTTAAACTGCGTGTAGAATGGTATGGGGAACGGCATTCCTGCAATGTGTTGTAGGATTTTTCTATCTTTCTCCAATCCCACCACCGTTATTGCACATTGCGGATTGTGCTCCAACGCCTGGTGGATGGCCATCGCCGCATGATATCCCAGCCCAAATCCAATGTCCAGAAGCCGCAGCTCGCTGCATTTCGCCAGCTCCGGTATTTTACACGGCACTACATACTTCTCCATCGCCTCAGTAATCACTCCCGCCTGCGAATGATAGCACACCTGCAGCTCTTCGTTCAGGAACGTCTGCGTACCATCAGCGAGCGTAATTTTCCGGAGCATGGGCAAGAATCTCTGCTCTCCCTTTGCGGACGAGGAGGTCTACTACTTCGGGAAACAAGCGGGTTTCTTCTCCCGCATCAAACGGGCCATAGACTTTTAGGTCTTTCCAGACAAAGCTGGGGATGGGCTGGAGGAAGCGGATAGGAACCATCTGTGGCTCTTCGGGTACGGTCTGCAAAAGCGGTTTCTCTTTTTCTGTTGTTGCGGCTGTCGCAAGTTCTGGAACGCGGGTTTCGCCCGTGATGGTTTTTGCAGTAGTTCCTTCGCCAGCATTTGATTCTTCAGAAGCAGCAGCGAAAGGTGTTACATCTGCGAGCGGTGTTTGTATCTCGGAAGCCCCAACTTCTCTTCTCAAGAGCGGCAGTGAAAGAAGCGCCGTGTCTCCGGCGATGTCCGGCGCTTCCGCGCGCCACAGCCGGAATAAAATCCCGCGCCGGTATTTGTTCAGCGTGTCTGTTAATTCCTGATAGAATTGCTTTTCTTCGGGAAGCATGGAGCTTAAGTCAATAAGGTCGGAATTGGTCCGGCTCTTGTTCAGGGCAATGGCGATAACTTTCTTCTCGCGCTTATCATACAGCTCTTTCAGGATGCGCTGGATGCTCCGCAATTCATACGCCAGTTTCTCCCGCTCGCCGGTAGCGAAGAGCTCTTCCTGCTCTTTCCGGCTGTCAAACAGCGCTTTTTTCTCTTTGAGATACGCCACCACATCGACAAAGAAAGAATCTTTTACTTTCTGCAGGTCCTCTTTTTTCTTCTCGTTCCGCAGGCAATCGTACAGCGTCTCTAGCGTAATCTTAATCTTATCCATCCCTCGAAACACACCCCCGAAAGTGACAGGGTTCCTCTCTTTATAAAACTTTATCGCCCATAGAGAGAGCACTATTGTTTTACTACTAGCGGATTACATTTTTAAGCATAAATTTATAAAGAAACGGCCGTATTGGAGCGCATGGTTCCTTTGCATTTTGAAACGCTCTCTTTTGCCGAGCGGGATGCATTCTTAGAGGTAACGCTCCTCCGCCTTTTTTCTACATCCATCCCGAAGCCAGAGATCGAGCAGATTGCGCTTTTCTCTGTAGCAGATCCCCAGACGCTGCAGTTTCAGCACCCAGATGCGGAAAAGGTGGAAAAAAAATTCTCTTTTCTCTTAGCCAAATATTTTGAAACGCTCAAAACCAAGCTGACGGGCAACCCCGCCACGTACGTGCATCGCCATTCCGGCATTCCGCTGTTCGGCCACGTGACTTTCGGGATCGTTTACCGGAATTCGTCCATCATCGAAATAAAGCCGGTGACGTCCTGCAATCTCGATTGCGTGTATTGCTCGATTTCCGAAGGGCTTTCTTCGACGAAGCAGGATTTTGTGGTTGAAAAAGACTATCTGCTTGAAGAATTGGACAAGCTGCTGGCTTTTGTCGCGGAGCCCGTCGAAGTGCATATCGGCGTGCAGGGCGAGCCTTTCCTCTATGCGGATCTCGAACTGCTTTTTGCGGATTTGCAGGCTAGGGAACAAATACATACTATCTCTATCGACACCAACGGCACGCTGCTGAATAAAGACAAAATTGATCGCCTCGCTGCATGCACCAAACTACAGCTGAATCTCTCGTTGGATGCACTCGATCCAGAGAAAGCGAAAGTATTGGCGGGCGTGAAAAGTTACAATATCGAGCATGTGAAAGAGGTTATTGCTTACGCCAGCAAAAAGCTGAACGTCATTGTTGCTCCCGTCTTGACGAAAGGCTATAACGAAGAGGAAATGGAGAAGATCATTGCCTGGATAAAAACCCTGGATCCGCAGCCGAAACTGGGCATCCAGAATTTCTTGCGCTATAAGACGGGCCGCAAGCCGGCGGAAGAAATTCCCTGGGAAGAGTTTTATGCATTACTCGACGCCTGGGAAAAGAAGCATGGCCTCAAGCTCCGCTGGTCAAAAGAAGATTTCCGGGTGAAAGAAACGAAAGAATTACCCAAGCCTTTTTCCGTCGGGGAGGAGGTCACGGCTATAATCACCTGCCGGGACCGCTTTCCGAACTCGGTCATTGCGGTGGCGAAAGGCCGCACGATTTCCGTTCCCGGCGTGCCGCTGCAGAAAGGGAAAAAGATCCATGTGCGGATTACCCGTGACAAGCACAACATCTTTGTGGGGGAAATGCTATGAAGCAGCTGGAACTGGAATTTCAGGATGCCTATGCTCCTCTGCGTGAGGTGGCAGTAGCTTCATCACTGGAAGAAGCCGTACAGTATGAGTCAGTACCGACGGAGCAGCCTCCACGCCGCTATCATGTTCCCGGCATGACGGAAAATCCGTGTGTTACCTACGGCATGGTCCGGCGTTGGATTATGGATTTCCATCAGATGAATGAGATGAAGCTTCCCTCTGGATTTTACCAGCGGAACAAGAAGCAATTAGTCGGCATGTTTTATGGGATGTTGGGGACGTATGGGATTTCGCTGGAGGAGATTGTGGGGCGGGAATCGGGATTTTAGTAGTAATGTTTTAAATGTTAAGTCTGTTTTTAGCAGAAAAATATGGTTAGTTACTCTCATTCAAAATTAGGAACGTTTCAGCAGTGTAGATACAAGTACAAATTGCAGTACATAGATAAAGTTAAAGTAGACGTTCCTGACACAGTAGAGACGTTTATGGGAAAGTTAGTCCATGAGACTTTAGAAAAACTCCATAAAGATTTGAAATATCAAAAGAGGAATAGTAAAGAGGAACTACTATCTTTCTTTGAAAATTTGTGGAACGAACAATGGACTGATAACGTTCTTATCGTTAAGAAAGAATATACTCCTGAAAATTATAGAGAAATGGGAAAGAAATTCATAGCAGATTATTATGGCCATTACAAACCATTTGATCAATGGAAAACCATCGGTTTAGAAACACAAGATTTCTTAGACTTGGAGAATGACCACCAATATCATATCAGGATTGACCGACTTGCATGTGATAAGGAAGGGAATTATTATGTTTGTGATTATAAGACAAACAATTCTCTTAAACCGCAAGAAGAATTAGATGAGGACAGACAATTAGCAATGTATTCTTTGTGGGTTAAACAAAAGTTCCCAGATGCCAAAAATGTTAAGCTTGTTTGGTATTTCTTGGCTTTTGATAAAGAGATGGTTTCTGAGCGAAGCCACGACCAACTGATAGAATTAAAGAAAAGCACTGAAGAATTAATCTCAGAGATTGAGAACTGCCAAGAATTTCCTACGAATGTAGATATTCTTTGTAACTGGTGTAAATTTAAAGTTCTTTGCCCAGCATGGAAACATGAAATAGAGTTAGAACAAAAGACGCCAGAGCAGTTTAAAGATGATGATGGGCTAAAAATGGTTGATGCATTGACTAAACTTGATGAACAAGAAAAAGAAAATGCTTCTAAGATAGAAGAATTGCGTGAGAAGATAATTCGTTTCGCCCAGCAGAAAGGGATTGAAGTGGTCTGGGGAACGGAGAAGAAAGCCGCCGTTAAGCCATATGATAAAATTGAATACCCTAAGACAGAAGAATTCACAAGATTATTGCGAATAAAAGGGTTAGACGTCTTTACCATAAATTACCCTAAATTGCTATCAAAAATTACAAAAAGAGAGGTTGATACAGACATTTTGGAGAGAATTAAGACCGAACAGGGCTGGATGGTACGTTTAAGCAAGAGGTGGTAAAACTGTGGTTTCGAATGAACATCTTTCATTAATAGGAAAGAAAAATAGGGAATTGGAGAAAGCATTTGGTTTTACTCATTATATAGAGCTAAAAGACTTTCCGATACTAGGCAGAGAACAAGATCACAATGCCATTAGGCAAGCACTTCTTGATTTTATCAGCGATGATAATTTAATAGTTGTAAAGACAGATAATGGCATTATTAAAGATTTTAGCGAAATGAGTAAAGAAGAAGCAAAGAAAAATTTATTGCTTTTGAAAGAAGATAAAGGTTTATTTTTTGATGAAGATTTAGAGATAAGTTATGCTTTAATGGGTAGTAATTTTTTCTCTTATGTTTTTTCCGGAATGATTATGTTCTCTGCAAATAAAGAAAGCGCAGAGAAAATGGCCTCAATTCTTGATAAACATAATTTAGAATATTTTGAGCCCCACAATGTGTTAGAAAGGGAAAGAGCACTTTCTTCTGAAAAAAGAAAGATTGGTCGTAATGAACCCTGTCCATGCGGTTCTGGGATAAAATACAAAAAATGCTGTTTGGACAGCGATATTAAAGAACTTGGCAAACCAAGAAAGATTTGAAAGTAATTACCATTCAGTGGCCCAAAAAGTTTATATAGCTGCTCATTCGTAAACATTTGTATCCATTTAAAGAGGGGGTTAAGATGAGTCAAAAGAATGTTACTTTAAGTCTTGATGAAAGTACTTACGAAAAGTATAGAGAATTCTGCAAAAAAAATGCAATAGCACTTTCCAGAAGTATAGAAGTTTTTATGGAAGATAAAATAAAAAATGGAGGAAAATAAGATGTTAGTTTCCGTTCAAGAGGCTTCCAATTGGGCTAGCGAATATCTGGGAAGAATAGTTACACCGACCAATATCACTTATTTAGTTCAATACGGTAAAATTCACAAATATCCTGATGAAACTAGAAAAGTAAAAGTAAATAAAGAAGAATTACAAGAATATTATGATAAATTTGTTATTCGAAAACAAGATTCTTGGAAAAATAAACTTGGAAAAGATTTAGATTGGGGACTTTCTTTTGATAATTTGAGGGAGGTAGATACCACTAAGCACGTTCACCGTTTACATCCGTATAAAGGAAAGTTTATTCCTCAATTAGTGGAATATTTCCTGGATGAGAATATCAATCATCTGAAAAAAGAAATCTTCTTTCACAAAGGAGAAACAGTATTAGATCCATTTATGGGAAGCGGAACGACATTAATTCAAGCATCGGAGTTAGGTTTAAATTCTATTGGAATTGATGTTTCTGGTTTTAACTGTCTAATTTCAAGCGTGAAGTTAGATAATTATGATATTTTTCAATTGGACTTTAAATTAAAGAACGCTTTAGACAAATTATGGCAATTTAGTGAATCAACATTTGATGATTCTTTTGATATGCAACTTAAAGAGCGCTTATCGGAGTTTAATAAGAGGTACTTCCCCTCGGAATTTAAGCATTGGATTAGAGAAGGGAAAGTTAAAGAAAAAGGATATGCTGAAGAGAAATTAAGACTATTTCTTAAAGAGAATAAAGATTTTTTTGAAAAAAATGGAACTAAAGATAAATCTCACCTCGCCAATGAGAGAGAGATGTCCAGCTTCCTCTCAAAATGGTTTCCCAAGAGAATCAAGCAGGAATTATTTTATTATCTTAAACTAATGGAAAGAGTAGACGATGAAAAAACAAGGAATATAATGAGAATTGTTTTAAGCAGAACCGCTCGTTCTTGTCGTTCCACAACTCATTCGGATCTTGCAACGTTAAAAGAGCCCCAAGTTGGACCTTACTATTGCCGTAAGCATGGGAAAATTTGTACTCCAATTAATACCGTGCTACCCCATTTGAGAAAAAATACTTACGATACAGTCAGTAGAATTAAAGAATTTGCACGATTAAGAAAAGAAGTCCATAGTGAAGTGATTCATGGTGATTCAAGAGAGGTTAATATTTTTGAACAGACTAAAAATAAAGAATTTCGTAATTTGCTTCTAAAACAGAAGATAGATGGGGTATTTTCTTCTCCTCCCTATGTTGGTCAAATTGATTACCATGAACAGCATGCTTATGCCTATGAATTATTTGAGATTGTGAGAAAAGACGATTTAGAAATAGGGCCGTTGTACAAAGGGCAAGGAAAGCAAGCAATAGAGGAATATGTTGAAGGAATAAGTAAAGTTCTTCTTAATATTGGTGAGTTCGTAAAAGATAACGGAAATTTCTTTATTGTTGCTAATGATAAATATAATCTTTATCCCAGAATTGCTGAGAAAAGTGGGTTGAAAATAGTGAATAAATTTAAACGACCGGTATTAAATAGAACGGAAAGAGACAGACAGCCATATGCCGAGATTATATTTCACATGAAAAAATTATAATCCCATTTTCTCTTTAGCCACTTCTTTTATCTTTGCCTGAATCTGGCTCTTGAATTCTTTCCCAACTTCATCAAAAATGTTTAGCAGTTCTTCATATGTATTTTTTCCGCCCAAAAAGTTCCAGAATTTATCCGCAACATAAAGCTCTTTTTCTTCATCAAGAACCCCCTGTAACGTAAATCTTGTATATGGCTCGGGATGGTAGGGATTATAAGGAATAGCCAATATTGTTGTAACTTTCTTTTTTCTGAGAGCAACCCATTCTAATAATTTCTGTTTTGATTTATTGAATACATCAATATTGGGTTTTGCAGTTTTTATTTCAATGTAAAATTCATCATTTCCTCGTTTTAGAAACAGGTCGGCTCTTATTTTAAGATTAGTTCCATTAGAATTTTTACACTTTAATATCTCTGCGATTTCTTTATCTTTGTTCACAGTTCTTGATTTATTTTTCATTTCCTGCATTATGCTAGCGATTGTTGTGTTTTCTTCCGTAGAAATAGTTCCCTCAACATCATAGCCTACTTTAGCTATGTCAAAATACGGTTTAGCGATTATCTCAGCAATCTGTTCATACATTGACATTCCTAAAGTGGTGGCCAGAGAATGGATGAATGAATAAGCAGCCACTTTTTCGGTGTCTTGCATAAGTTTAGCAAGAAAGGGCATAGAACTAGTCTCTCGCTCATATGTTTTCAGTTTGTCTTTGATCTTCACTCGAAGTAATGCTTTGATTCCATTAGCTTGGTTTGTGTTTATTGGCATATCCCGCTTAAAAACACAGTCTTGATTATAAAGTTTTTGAATAAATTCCATTCCGATTCCTCCCTCGTCGATTCATCAAAAAAATTTTGTTTAGCGAATGTTGGGCGAAGTTTTCAATTTTCTAGTTTCTGTTAATAGCTCAACAAAAGCAACCATATCAAGAAGTCGAGGCGTGCTTTTATCACAAGAAAATAAGCAATGACTTATTTTCTGTGCAGAACTGAACTCATTGTTTCATTTCTTGCATCGAAAAAGTATCGCCAAAATTTCACTTACCATCAACTAGCTCCCCTCACACCACTTCTTCAATTTTCATTTTCACAAACGCCCGCAATTCTTCCGTCCAGCTCTGCATCATTCCCTCATCCTTCCGCAGCTGTTCTAAAACATCTTTGCGCATATTTCCATCGGTGATAAAGCGCACCAGCTCTTCTTTCACGTAAACGGGAACATCTTTCAATGCCCAGATTTCCATCTTCAGATTTTCCTGCAGCAGGTCTTTCTCGTCGTCCCGCTTCTTCTGCAGCTCTTCCCAAAAGCGCTGATAGGAAAATTCCTGTTCCTGCTTCAGCTTCTGCTTCCCCTGCTTCAAGGCAATCCGTGCTAAAACCGTCTCGTGCATGCGCCGCAGGAATTCCTGCTTGTCTTCGATGCGGATAATG
>JAUYQE010000048.1 GCA_030695605.1 Nanobdellota archaeon | reverse complement strand
GTTGTTAGCTTTGTTAAGCAACATCTTTTAAAAAAATTTTAATGAAATTGTTGAGAAATAAAAAAGGCTCTTCACGGATTTTGAGGACTTCTTAACCCGCAGCTTTGGAGTATTTTTAGCTTGAAATACTCCAAATCTCTAAATCGATAAGCTCCTCTTTAAATCGCAAAATTTGAACTAAGAAAAGCGATACAAATCTTGGAACCTAAATTTCGACTTTAAGCTCCCCATACCCCAGAATATTGAGGTTTGGGGCTTTTAGTCTTTCCTCAAATTCCTAGAAGAACCATAAAAAATAATTGAACGAGAAATTTAACTCCAGTATGAACCTGCAATAAGCTTTGCATCTGGAATGTCTTCTCTAACTTCTTTTAATATTATCTCAAGCTCGGAAAGTTCTATTTCTACAACATCAGGTTGACCATAACCATTTATGTAGATTATTTTTCCTACAATTACATCGTAACCTTGTGAATCAGCAGGGTCTCCAACGCTTTGAGTCATATCATATCTTGATGTGTTCCGAGCCTCTGTCAACCTTCTTGCACTTAAATCTCCAAGACCATCTCTATCTAAATTTGAGATAAGGTTGTATGGTGCTAGCTGGTCATTTAAGTCAGCTACATCTCTCGCTTGAAATCTCTTTCCAGCCATTAGGTATGCTATTTCCATTTTTCTCTCCCGAATTATGCAATAAGCTTTTGGTTATAAATCTTTCGGTTATAATACTACTCTCCAGTTAATGATAGTATATTTTTCATCAACAACAATGAATTTTTAGCAAGCTCCGAACTTCTCTTTCAGTTGACCACTTTGCATTCTCACTCCACTTCATTCCGTTCGGAAAGTTTAACAGGAAGCGCGATGTCGCTTGTTCTTCTCAGAATACTCCTCTTCATGCCCGCAGTCTAAACAAGAAATAAACTTCTTTCCATCATAGTCATAAACATCCATATGGCAGCTCTTGCATTTCGTACAGCAGAATTTGTCTTCCGGGCCGGCGAGATGCACCATGACCGCTGAATAGAAAGAGGACTATATAAAAATATGGCGGCACCGTGACTTTCACATGGCAAGCTACGCTATTCTGCTCGTGGTGGGCTAAGCGAACGAAGTGAGCTTATGCCCGCCTAACTTGCATAGATTGCTTGCTTTGAACACGGGATCTCCACGTAACCCAGTCACAGAGTTTTTCATCGAGCGAATGCTCTCAGTGCTCAACTCCTATGAGCGTGGCGCTATGAACCAGGCTAAGCTATGCCGCCAGTACTGCAGAAATGAGGGGGCGGTTATAAAAAGCTTTTCCCGTCTTTATTTGAATGCGATAATCTGGAAGCCGTATTTTTCAACGTCCTCTTTCGGCCAGAAGGTTTGGCTTTTCGTTTTGCCGACGTACGTTACCTTTTTTTCAAGGAATCTCCCCGTGTACTCTTTTGTTTGGGGATCCCACTCTTTCAGCACCAAGAGATCGTCAGGATAACATGCAAAATCTGCCAGGCGCAGCTCATACGTCTTAACACCATCAACAATCTTCTGAAAATATTCCGGCCAGACTTTTTTTTCAATTTTCATCTCTGCACTTCCTTATTTGAACGTTATTTGAACAAAGCAGCCACTTCTGTCACGCTCATTGTTCCCGGATTAGAAATAATGCTATGCATGCTGCCACCGCCATCTCCGCGATACCGAGGGAAGATATGCATGTGCAGATGCGGCACTACCTGGCCGGCAGCCTGATTCTGATTCCATCCGACATTGAAGCCGTCCGGCTGCAGTGCTTTCTGTATCCGTTCCATAGTTCTTTTGATGCCCAGAAAGAAAGCGTTTATCTTTTCATTAGGCAAGTCGAAGAGCGTTTCTGCATGTACTTTGGGAATAACGACGGTGTGCCCTTTTGCATGGGGCTTGATATCGAGAAAAGCCAGCGTCTCTTTATCTTCATAGACAATATCGCAAGGAATCTCTCTCTTGCCGATCCGGCAGAAAATGCAGGTTGTATTCATCGCTCCAAAGAAAAATTCTCTGGTTTATGTACTTTGTTCTTCTCTACCAGCAGAAAGCTTAAATATCATTAACATGATATATGGAAGATAATGGTTACGGTGAGAACGCAAGTCAAAGAGCTTTTGGTGCAGAGTGGTCTGGGTGTTGAGACTGTTGCGGGGGACTTCATGGACAAGCTTGATGAAAAAGTACGGCAGCTGGTTCTCGATGCTGCCAAGCGGGCCAAAGAGAATAGCCGAAGAACAGTGATGGGAAGGGATTTGTAGAGAGAATACTGGTCGACCTAATTTTTTGTCCCTTCCGGTGCCGGTGGCAGTGGAAAATCCGTTGCCGCATTTTCTTCTGATTCTGTCTCTTTCTGCGTTGAACTCATCCCAAAAAGCAGCGTATGCTTTCCTCTTTTTACCGGCGTTTCCGGCAAGCCGTACTGCCTTCGAAGAGCTTGCACTTTCCCTTCGATAACCGCAAAGAGCTTTCTTACTGCTGCAGCCTGTTCGCCATCCGCTCCCAAGAATTGTAGTTTTTTCTGAAGGCTTTGTAAGCGCTCTTCGAGCTGCAGCAGCTGTTTTCGGCGCTGCTCTTCTCCGGGAGGCTCTTCAGGCCTTGGCGCTTCGGCTTCCGCTACCTCTTCTGCAATATCCTGCCGTAGTAAGGACTCGCCGAGCAAATGCGTTACTTTGTCAATCTTTTTGTGCACGTCTTTATCTTCGCATGCCACCAGCCGTTTGCGAAGGATGGACATTTGCTCTTTCACGGCTTCCACCCGCACACTTTCCTGCTGTTTTTCCCGGCGAACCCGTTGTTCGACAGAGAGCAGCAGATGCAATTTTTTTTCCAGCTCCAGAATTTCTCGTCGAAGAGTAAGCTTTGGCACTTGTTTCTGTGCTGTTAATTCTTTAATCTCCTGCACCTGCTGCATAATTTCCGGCGGAGAAATAGTCAGCTCCAGCTCTTCCGCATGATGAGAGGCGCTGAGCAGCAGTTGATAGGCAGAGAGGGAAGTCATCGCGATAGGGGATTACAGGAATTTCCTTTCTTTTCGTGCAGAAGGGGGCGGGGGGGGAGGTGGCAAAGGAGCTGGCCCTCTCGCCATACCTGGTGCTCCCATTTCCTGCGGAAAAAGTGGCGGTGCCATGCGCAGCCCAGGCAACGAAGGAATACCCATGCGGTGCTGGAGCATGCTGGTGGGAGTGGGCGGAGCACCGACAGACGGAGCGGGACGCGCAGGCCGGGAAGGCAGTGCTGCCCGCTGTTCAGAAAGCACTAAAAGCCCTTGTGCTAATGTTTCCGTGCGGCGAAGCACCGTCTTCATATCTTCTTTCAGCGACAGCAAACTGCCGCCTACATCTTCTTCTTTGGCTTCTTTCAACGCGCGCTTAAAAATCGCGTTCAGCTCATGGATGGAATCTTTCAGCGTTTCCATCTCCAGAAAGAGCTCTTTGGTTTGCGCCACCGGATGTTCTAAGCGCTTCTTCAGGTCTTCCACTTCCTGCCGCAGATGCAATAAAAGGTCTTTTTCGGTTATCATGAGTCACCACTTTTTTATTTTAAACAGGAGCAGGATTCCACTGAAACGAGAAAAATAAACGCCCTAAACTTTATAAATGTTTTCCCAAGCCTTTCTGGGTTTTTCATCACTCTCCCACGAACACAATCATTTATATATCTCTCTTTCCCTTCCAAAACTAGTTATGGAAATCGGGCCAATTATTCAAAAGCAGTTTCTGCGCATTGATGTGGAAGCGCCAGTATCCCAGCTCATCGGCAAGCTGAAGCAAAACCATGAGCAGGCGGTTTTAGTCTTCAAGAAAGACAAGTATGTTGGTGTTTTAGAAAAAAGAGGGCTGCTCCGCTCCAAGATGAATGCCCGGGAAGTCAAAGTGCGGAATTATATGAAGAAAGTGCCGCTGCTGGGGGAGTATGAAGATGTTATCTCGACGGCGTATCTTCTCTATGAAAGCAATGCCGATTTCCTTCCGGTGCAGCGGCGGGGAGAACTTATCGGCGTCGTTCATGCGTTAGATATCGTCGCTTTTGCGACGGTGCTGCCAGAAGCGAAGTCTTTCCGCGTGCAGGACGTACGCTTAGTCCGTTCCGTAAAAGTAACGGATTCCGATCCCATTGCTACGGCCATCGAATACATGCAGAATGAGCATATTGATCGCGTTCCCGTGTTCAAAGCCGGAAGCCTCTATGGCATCATCAGCTATCAAGACCTGCTGCAAAAATATCTGCAATGGGTCCCCACTAAAACGTCTTCCGCCCGCCTGCAGAAAGAAGCGGGCCGAACCAGAGGTGCGCAAGATGACCGCCTGCGCTGGGCGGGGCTGCCCGTGAGCTCTTTCAGCACCACAGAAAATCTGGTGACCATTAAGAGCAGCCTGCCGCTGCATGAAGCAGCCAAGCTGATGGAAGAGAAAGACATCCATAGCCTTATTGTTGTCGAAAGCAGTGAGGTTCTTGGCGTGTTAACGGTCAAGAACATGCTGCGAGCCATCGGCAGCCTGAACATTCCGCCGCTCTACAATATCAAGTTCATCGGCCTGAAATCGCCGGGCCTTGACTCCTACGACCAATACGCGCTGAAAAAGGTGTCTGCTTTTGAAGCCTATAAGCTGCAGCGGATGATCAACAATGAATTCAGCATCGTGCTGCACATCAAAGCGTATGGAAAAGAAGGCGGGCGCAAAAAGTATTCGATACACTTGCGCGTCGAGTATCCCGGCCAGCAGCTTACCGTCAGCGAAGACGACTGGGATGCGGTGGCGGCGTTACATCGCGTCTGGAACAATGTAAAAAACCACGTCAAGAAGAAATTCCGGGGCGATAGTAGCTGGAAGAAGAGCTATGAGTGAAATGTTAGATAATCTTCTGTCTCTTCAATGAGTGCAGGCTGTCAGGGAGGGCAGTCGAGTGTTCGAGGCGGGGAATAAGGCTGAGTCTCTCCTGAAGGGATGTATACATGATTCGGGTCAAGCTGCCTTTGCAAATCACTCAAGTCTCTTCCCATCCCTAAGCGTTGGGCAGCCCCTTCGGCTAAGTTTCGAATAGTCTCATTACCCTCCGTCAGGGCAATTTCTTGAAAATAACTTATATATTCTTGCCGAGTTTCTTCGTCAAAACTCTCGGGAAAAGAGCGAATGCGATTTACAAGTGTGAAGTAGCGGCCATGCCAAATATCTTCTCTAGAATCTTCTAGTGGTGTGTATAGCACGATTTCTTGGGTTGTGGGAGAAGGATCAGATTCATAAAAATTGCCAAACAGTGCATACCCGCGAAGCATGGAATTTGCGAGATCAACAAGATGAGGAACAAATTCTTTTTCAGCAATTTCTTCCAAGTCTCCAATCATTTCCGGCGTTATTGCGTTTGGAGGAGTGAAACTGAGAGCTTCAAGGGCACCCTGCCGATTGGCCCAAACGGCACCTAAGTTATAATTCATACCTGAGCGTATTTCAATAGAAAGAGCCTGCGCCCACTCATAAGCTCTCGTGGCAGAGAAATCACTAAAATGCTCCCAGCTTCCCAAGAATTCCGAAGCATTATATTGAATCCAAGCTGGATGTCCTTCTTCTCGGGTTATGCGCTGTAGTTCAGAAAGAATTTCTGGCGTTATTCTCTCTGCTTCATACAGCGATAAACAGCCAAAAGCCATGAATAGAGAATTATTGTCTCCAGCAGGGTCGTATCCAAAAGAAGATTCATACTCCGCATTGTTTTCGGCATTCATCGAAGTTCTTTCTTCTGCAATCCTCGTCGGGGATTGGGAGGTCTCCAGCTCCGATTCTCTAACGGGGGTAGGAATAGTTTCGAGCTCTTCTCGTCCAGAGGGGGTTTCGGTTGTGGCAAGAATTTCGGAGGTTATTTCTTGTTCACCTTCCAATCCATCACTTTCATTCTCGGAGAGATTGGTCGTCGTGAAAGGCCTTGGAGGAATAGAGGGCGAAGACACTGATTCATCATTTGGTGAGGCATCCCATAAAAGAAATGCTACCCCTCCAGCCAAGAGCGCAGCCGGTAAAAAATATCGTCTTTTTCGGTGCATACTCTGGTGATTAGAACCTTTCTTTTTAAAACTTCATAAAAGATTACAAAAAAGTAAAATCATCAGGCAGATTTGAAAAGTACCTACTCTTCCCATTCCTCTTCTTTTTCTTTCTCTTTCTTCTTCCGGAA
>JAUYQE010000043.1 GCA_030695605.1 Nanobdellota archaeon | reverse complement strand
CTTGTTCCGTTACGATGCTCAGAAGCTCGTCAATTTCTTGAGTAGTATTCATTTTCAGTTTCCTCCGCAATTATTTTATCTTAATCGGACGACACGCCGTTCCCCACCTTCGCCGCAGAATCCGTACGGCTTTCCTGCGGAGTAGAGGATCGGCTCTTCGTCAGGAACGTCAAAGTCATAAGGAATGAGCCCGTACGACTTTTGCGGCTTGGGGTGGCGGGGCTTTTTATCTAATCGCAATTCCAACGGTTGATCGTTTTTTGTGGGCATTTTTATGCTCTATTCTTTTTCAAACAGCTTATTCGTTGTAAAGAGTAAAACCTCTTTCTGTTAAAATAGCATCTGCTTGTTCTCTCACGTAATCCTGTGACCCACGGGGCCCACAAAAAAAGTTATCCGGTTCATCCCCCCGCCAAGTCTGGCCAGGAAGCAGTCTAAAAGCAGCACGCCAATAAAGGCCTCTCTCAATATCACTTTCCTCCCACATTACGACTGCAACATGACCAAAAATGTTCTCTCTGGTAAGGTGATGCCGGTGGGAAAATGGACGATCGACTTGCTTCCCCTCCCAGGGAGAAAGGGCTGTTTTAGCAAAGTCTGCAAGCTCTCCGAAGTTCGCTAATCTCTCGCCGAGAGTCGGCTTATTTTCTTCGACCATTTTCTCAAACAGTTTACGAAGTTATTTATTCTCGCTGCGGGTTTGTCTGATACGGCACCAAGTCCGGCTCGCCGCTGGCATCATACACCAGCCCATAGGGCACACCATTGATGCGCAGGATGGTTTCGTCGCCTTCGATGCCGTCGAAGTTTTGTACTTCAACTTCAAGTTGGCTCGTCGGAATGTAGCCGGCTTGAGCTTCGTCGCGGTCGGGGAATCTTTTATGATCACCATCTATAACCCTGCCCAGCACAATAACACCTGCAACAAGAGATCCGACTACCCCCCCCATGATCAAATTTACTGTTGATTCTTTCATTTTTCTTCCCTCCCTAGTTCTTCCATTCTTTCTCAAACAGTTCACTGAAGTACTTGACGAAATACGGGGCTTCTACCCAGATAGCACAGTCGTAGTTCTTGTGCACATCCATGTCGTCGGTTATGAAGAGCACTAAGTGCACGTCATCAATAACGGCAAATCGTGCCCCTTGCCCTTTGTATTGCTTGATTTTGGCAACCTGCGAGAAGTTGTCAACAGTGTCGGCCTTGGTTGTGCTCGGCAACGCTACCCGCACATCCACACCCCGGGATTTGGCTTTCTTCAGATAGGAAGCCAAAAGATCGAATTTCCGCTCCGCACCCATGCGCGACACCATGATGCTGATATTCTTCTTGGCATTCTTCACTAAAGTCAGCAAATGCTCATGCACTTTATCTCTGCCGCGGAAAGCGCCGCTCTTGTCCGTGGGGTCAACCAGCTTGATGCCTTCACGATGCAAGGTATTCAATTCGCCCAAAGTTTCGCTCTCTTTCAGCTTGGACAGCATGGTATTCTGCTGTTCGGCCTCTTCCAGGACTTTGATCTTAACCCGCTCCACGACTTCCGCAGGCGGCACGGCCAAATACTTGATAGGCTTGCCCACCTTCATGATAATGAAGCCTTTCTTCTCTAACGATTCCAGAACATCGTAGCTGCGCGAACGGGGCACATTAGAAATGTCAGACAGCTCTCCCGCTGTGGAAACTCCCCGGGAAAGCAAAGCTATCCAGAGCTTGCTCTCGTACGAATTCA
Source organism: Nanobdellota archaeon (assembly GCA_030695605.1). Classification (GTDB taxonomy): domain Archaea; phylum Nanobdellota; class Nanobdellia; order Woesearchaeales; family GW2011-AR9; genus JAUYQE01. The sequence goes on along the minus strand of JAUYQE010000043.1, from coordinate 6,639 downwards.
GGCCGAAATCTTTCAGCTTGTTCAAAAATTCTTTTTGGACGATCATGGTTCTTCCTCCTGTTGATGATTATTACCCTCCTCCACCAATCCACCGAAGAACCTCTTTTATGTAGTTACAACCCAGAAAGGGCAGTTATTTATAAATCTTTCGTTTTATTTAGTACTTTTGGGTGGTTAAACGAGAGAAGGCGAAGAATTATCTCAGCAGTTCTTCTGCTCTCTGACGATAAAGCAGGATCTCTTCGTTCTGAAGCCGTGCCAGCATCTCCCGCAGGCAGATAAGAAATTCCTCTGCTTGAGAAATTGTTTCTTGGGTTTCTTCCCGGGTGATGGAAAGGCTCACATAGTATTGCTTGTCAATCCGCTCTTCTTTCGCTTTCCGGATAAGAGTATTTTCCATGCCAAAAACGGCTTTCAGGAGAGATATGGCTGCGGTATGATTCTCGCACTTTATACCAATGCGAAACAGGAGGGCGGTCAGCGAATGATACATAGCGTAGTATGCTAAAGAAATAGCATTCTCAAAATCACCTTGCAGGAGGAGCGTCTTTGCCGAAAGCAAGGTTTTTTGTGCTTTTTCCAGGTACGCCGCTGCAAGAACTTCGTTGGGAGCTTTAATTTTCAGTTTTCCTTCATTCTGCAACTTCTGCAAAAATGGTGTCTCTTTCATAATATTCCTCAATGCCTTTCACAACGAGATGATTCTTTTGAATTTCTTTGACAAGGAAACTTCCTCTGAAAACACCGAGCTTTACGCTCAGCTTGGAGTCCAGTACAGCCAGTTCTTCTTTTATTTTTCGGTTTTCCGTTTCCACATACAGGTCTATATCGCTCGTTGCTGTTGCTGTTCCGTCTGCGTAAGAGCCAAAGATGAGCGCAAGATGTATGTGGGGATGCCTCCGTACCTGCTCAATAATTCGCCTGAGGCGAGGATATTTTTCTAGGGTGCGAAGCACTTTCTCATGTTCATACAAAAAGGCATATTGTTTGGCTTCGAGAGTTTTCTTCAAGAAAAAGACTTTGTTTTTACCTTCCTGACGAAAATCTACTATGTTCTGTTTATAGAGCCTCCAAAGCATGCGGGAAATGGACATCTGGTTTGTTTTCAGAACGTGAGCGAGACCCCTAATATGCTGTGGCATTTTGAGCAATTCTTTGGTAATACTGTAACCATTTTGTGACATATGTAACATATTTGTTACATATTATTTAAATCTTTTGGGGAGTTAAATCGACAAGGAAATTTCCGGAGGGTAGAGCTAAAGAGCAAACCCCCCATTTATCTCCCCCCATCCACCGTAAACAGCTGCGAATCTTTCACCAGAAACAAGCCCAAGCGCGCGCCGGCATCCAGCCAGCCATGCGCATAATTCAAAGCCGCAAAAGCCGTAACCGCATCGCCTTTCTTCAGGAAAAAGCCGGCATCGTCATAATAGCGCTGGGCCATGTCCAGAACTTCAGCAGCTTCTTTTTTTCGTTCGGCATTGAGTGCTTTTTTCACTTGCTCCAGAGCACGGGAAGTAATAGAAAAATACTTGTCTAGTTTTTCTGATGTAATCGTCGCTTCCATGGTTAAAAGAGATCGCAGTCGTACTCAGAAGCCGTCGAATAGCTCCCGGTTCTCACCACTTCTATAACCCGGTTGAGTTCTCGGTTTGATCCCAACCCCCAGAAACCGTGATAGAATTCCAGCGTGGCCTCAGTAAGGTCCGGATTCTGGAGTTTGGTTTCCAGGCTCGCGTGCTCTGTTCCGTAAACGAGTGCAGCGTGTACTTTCCTCCCCTCTTGCTGATATTTGGGAAGAAGATACTGAGAGACTTTTTTGGCAGTAACGGCATCCCGAAACCCACACTCCGGAGTGGGGAGAAAATTTGCACTGAGATTTTGTAACGCGCGCACTGCAGCAACATCTTCTTCTCCCCGAAACTGCCATGACCAGTGCATGGAGAGAAAAGCGCCTAAGGTTCCTTTCGCCAGGCCGCTGAGAAAAGCTCTTCTGTCTAGAGGTGAAGATTTTCTTGATTTCCATAAATCCATACATCCTTTTACGCCTAAAAATAATCCCGCTCCTTGCTTTACATGCTCAACGGCTGCAGAGAGATCAGGCTCCGGATTGCAGTCAACTCCATACACTCCCATGTGAGGATTCTCTCGAAGAATTCTCGGATAAAGAGCTTTATATTGTGGCAGGGCAAAAAAATATTCAAGAAGCTCTTCTGCAGAACCTCCTCCGTCCTCAAAGACCATGAAATCCAGCTCTGAAAAATCCACCTCTTCAAACAGCGGCGCGCTGCTCTCCAGATGATTTCCTAGTCCCAGATAATATTTTGCTTCATCCGTTTCAAAAATCCGCAGGACCATGCGGTGCAGAAAAAGTACTGATTATAAAAAAGTTTCTTATGAAATCACTAAAAAGTAAAAACTTACGCCGCTCTTGCGCTCTTCGGCCTTTTCACCGTTATCGGCAGGATGCCTTCGTCAAATTCCCGCATGGCAATTTTAATCGGGCTGTAGCCGATAGCTTGCAAAGCATCCTCGTTCAGTTTCAGTAAGAATGGCGCTCCCATAGAGAGCTGCAAAGCTCGCGAGCCGATCATGCGCGCTTTTTCATACTTGGTGTACTGCATTGGTTGTTCGGTAGCCATGGTAATCAGATTATGCTATAGTTCTATTTAACTCTTTCCGCAGGAAAGCCGCTTTTTCCGTCGCCAGATCAATCATCCGCTCAATATCTTCCAGCGTTAACGGCGCCGTTCCGCCTTTCTGCAACGCCGAAATGGTGCCGTCTGGATCGGAAGAGATCGTCAGCCGGGCTTCCGCCGCTTTCTCTTCTTCCAACGTAACATCAAGGAACAGGCTGCCGCAAATTTTAAAGACGGTAACGGGCAAAGGTTCTTTCAGCAACGGCAAGGCCTTGTTGGTCTTCTGCTTATAATCGATAACGCCCGTTTCGGGATCACAGACGGGAAAGAACGCTGATTTCAAAGCAGCCAGTGCCGCTAATCCTGCGGCATCAAAGAGATTGCCTGCGACGTTAACGGTAATCAGATCAATCGTGACGAACCAGGCTTTTTCTCCGGGAACGAGGCAGAGCTTCTTCATGTCGATGGCTTTGGCCTCCCGGATGCCCCGATCGACAACGCGAGCGAGTTCCACCGCATCAATGCCCGGCGGCCCCGGCTCAAAGTCCGGATTGGACATGGGCGTGAGTTCCACATTGACCATAATGCCGCCTTCGTCCGGCGTGTCGTTGTACGGCTTCTCGATAGCCAGCTTCACGCCAGCCATGATGACCGTATCGCCGATCTGTACGCGGGCCGAGCCTTCGGCAGTCTTGGAAATATTTGTAGTGATGAGAATAGGCTGGCGGTAATCGGTGAAGCCTCGGCCATCAAAGCGTTGGCTTTGTTTAGCCAGTTCAATAATGGATTGCTTATTGTACATCATGGTTATTCCTCGGATTGCCCTGCTTTTCTTTGGTCAGGGGCAAATTTCTCTTTCAAAGCGCGAACCTGCTCCGCATAGATCTTTTCCGTGGCTTCTTTGGCCAGCTGCAAAGCTTTCATCAGCTGGGCTTTGGAAATCTCGCCGTCCATCTGCAGGAGCGTGAGTTCTTTGGTGTTATGGATCATCGCTACCGGAATATCAGAGACAATGCCGTCGTAGGCTTCTTCGTCATAGGTCAGATCAGCAACGACCGTGCCATCTACTTGGCCAACGGCAACGGCGCTGACCATATCTTTCATGGGAATGCCCGCATCTGCCAAAGCCATAGCGGCAGCAGAAATGGCTGCACATCTCGTTCCGGCGTCGGTCTGCGGAAATTCCACAAACACGTCGACGACCGCATTGGGAAAAGCGGAAAGATCAACGACGGGCTCTAAGGCTTTGGTCATGACCAAGGCAATTTCCTGTGAGCGCCGGCTGGTTCCCGGGCGGATCCGTTCGCCGGAGCCGGAGAAAGGCATCATACTGTAAAAGCAGCGCAATATGCCGCTTCTGGGATTCTGCTTAAACTTGGGAAACATTTCCCGAGGGCCGTAAACGGCAGCGATGGCCTGCGTCTTGCCGATAATGAACTCGGCACTGCCATCGGCATTGGGAATGACTCCGGTACGGGCTTTCATGGGGCGCAGCTCGTTCAAAGCGCGTCCGTCTAAACGTTTGGTGTAGGTCATTTTTTCAGAGTGTTTTTGTTGATTTTTTTTATTTTTAGGCTTTTTATTGTTCTGTATTTCTCCGTTCTGGGCTTGGTTGCAGCATTTCGGGAGATTGATAACATTCTTCAGCCACAAAATCAGATAACACTTTTCCATCAATGGAAGAGCAGTACAAAACACCGTCTATCATGCGACAAGTTTCGGGTTCCGGGTTACCAAGAACTTGTCCTTGGATAACTGCTGGCTCCACAGCACTACACGCTCCAAACCCTTCACACCCACCACAGCCGTCACGCAGCGGGAGGTATCTCTCTTGATCACTCCTCTCCCCCGCCGCGCATAAACCAAAGCCGCCACCTAGGCCGAGAGCTAGAACTCCTAGCCCCGCATAAAATCCAAAACTAGAGTTGTACCAAGTCATTTTTCAGTTCTCCCCCATGGTATATTGTTCTCTTTCCCGCTCCGAGCCTTCTTCACCCGGCTCTTCCGGCATCTCTTCCTGCTCGGCAAATTGCCGCTCGCTTTCCGGCGCACGAACCACCGGCTTCGCATGCTTCGTCAAAAAAGCATCAACTTGCTCCGTCAACCCTTCCATATGCGACTTCTCTTCAATCAGCCGGATAGCCTGTTCCACGACCCGTTCGTTGTCCGCATCGCCGCGGATCCAGACCAGGCCGTTTTGGCCGACCGTAATGCTGCAGCCAGTTTTATCTTTGATAAGCGTAATCATGCTCCCCTGCTTGCCAATGACCCGGGGAACTTTCTGGCAGCTCATGCGGATAATCCGCCCGCCGCTGATGCGATGCAGGCCCGGCTCTTTCATGGTGACATCAATCAGCCGCTGCGACGTCACATTAACAATCTTCACAACCACCATATCGCCGATGGCCATCATCCGGCTCAGGTCATCCGTCTTGCGCACAAAGCGCGTGGTAGCGTCTTTCACATTCAGCAAGGCTGAATATGCCGTAGCGGTAGAAATCCGCCAGCCGGTCATGGTAATATCAATGATCTGCCCGATAATCTTGTCGCCGAATCGAGGAACGTAGGGGCCCGCAAGCGGGGTTATCCGCAGCACCCGGCCAGCCAGGGAGACTAAGCCTAAAGCTCGGGCATAAATAGCCTCGCCTACCCGATAGGTATAATCGCCAGGCAAGTAGTCCATTCCGTCCGCCAGCGCTTCGCCGGGAACAACTATTGTACGTTCCGATACCAATAATCCAGTCATAGTCGTATAGTATCCGCTTTTGATGATAGTGCTTTCATGAGAAAATATGAGCGGATAAAGTGCTTTCTTTTCTCACTGCTGCTAGAATTTTCTCGTTTATTTAAAAAGATATTGGTGGAAAAATTGCAAAAGAGAGAAGAGCAACAGAATCCCGAATCTATTTCTCCTCTTCTACAACAATCTCCGCCTTTCCTTGCGTCGCTCTATTAATCTGCTCAAAGAAGTCCACCTGCAATCCTGCGGGTATTTCCACGCGCGCTTCCCAGCTGCCGTCCGATTTCCATTGCTCCTGCAAGACCGTAGCGAGGCGCTTGACGAGCGCATACGCTTTGCCAATATATGCAGGAGGAATGGTCACCCGCAGCACTTTCTTGGCAATTTTCAGGGGAAGAATCGGCTGCAGCCGCTTCACAATTTCCGGAAGCTGCTCTTCAACGGGATGATGCTCATCCACGTGCACTTTGGCTTCTTCCATCGCCGCTTCCAGGCGTTCCGGCGGATGGGGCAAGCCCGTCCGGGGATCGACTGCTTGCTGATGCAGCAGATCGATCAACCGCCGCTTTTTCTGTTCACGTTCCTGCGTCCGCTGTTCGGTCGTCGTCGGCAGCTCGCTTTCTTTCAGAATGATAGCACTGATCTGCAGCGGATCAGCGGTCTTGAACACCTCCTGCAAATCCTGCTGGGAAGCCGCTAAGCCTTTTCTCACGTCGGTAAAAATCCGCTCCGCGAGCAGCACCTCACGGACATCAGTAATTTCCCCCCGCCGATAGCGCAGCGCTTGCTCGGGATCGATGCTGATTTCAAAATGTTTCCCAAACTTCTTCAGCCGGGCTAAAGTTATTTTCTCTGTCATGGGTAAAAAGGCATTAGAGTTAAAAAAAGCAACAAAAAAGAAAAAAAAATTATTTCATCAGCTTCCGCAGCTCGTCGTTGCTCAGCTTGGTAAAGCGCCGATTCTTGTCGTCAATAAATGCAGCATCGACCCGCTCCACATTATATTCTTCTTTTAAAAATTCTTTCATCAAGCTCAGGCCAAACTTCAGCCCTTCGTCAACGGACATGGTGCTTTTGTACCGCTTGTTGAGCATCGCTTCAATCTCGGCTTCACCGTCGCCCACCACCGCTGCCCGGTACTGGAAGTATAAGCCGTACGGCTCAGTAAGGAACAGCCTTACCTCTCCATCTTCATCGACACCGCCGACGAGCAAAGAAACGCCAAAAGGCCGTAAGCCGCCCGATTGCGTGCCGATC
>JAUYQE010000034.1 GCA_030695605.1 Nanobdellota archaeon | reverse complement strand
AGTAAGAAAAGGAAATGCTTTTCTCACTTTAGATTTCACTGAGCTTATTAAGTTCAACACAGAAATTACCGAAGAAATCCTTGAAAAGCCGGAAGAGCTGCTCGAAGCAGCTGAGGTTGCAGTAAAAGAATTCGACCTGCCAAAAAAGACCGACAAGTTCGTTATCCGCTTCCGGGGCTTACCAGAGTCCCAAAAAGTGCTGATTAGCGAGATTCGCAGCAAGCATTTAAACAAGCTCCTCTGGATGGAAGGCATTGTCCGCAATAAGACAGAAGTCCGCCCGCACGTCACGACGGCGCGCTTCGAGTGCCCCAGCTGCGGGAATATCCTCACCCTGCTACAGCTGGACAAAAAGTTCAAAGAGCCCACCCGCTGCAGCTGTGGGAGAAAAGGAAAATTTAAAGAAATTTCCAAAGAATTGGTTGACGGCCAGGGCTTAGTTCTTGAAGAATCTCCTGACGAGCTCGATGGGGCACAGCCCAAGCGGATAAATGTTCTTCTCAAAGATGACTTGGTTTCTCCCATCTCCGAAAAAAAAAGCAGCCCGGGATCCCGGATGCGCCTGGTGGGCTGGGCGGCAGAAGTCCCCATCATTCTCCGAACCGGGGGACGCGCAACAAAATATGACCTCATCATTGAAGCTAATCATATTGAGCCGATGGAAGATGATGCTTTAGAAAGGGGCCTGACCGAGAAAGAAGAAGAGGAAATGAAGAAAATTGCCCATTCTCCAAACCCCATCCGGCTCCTGGCTGACAGCATTGCGCCGTCCATTTTTGGCCATGATAAAGTCAAAGAAGCTTTGGTCTTGCAATTGGCCGGCGGCTGCCATAAGCTACGGCCCGATGGCGTCCGGACGAGAGGTGATATTCACGTCCTTCTCATTGGCGATCCGGGCAGCGGAAAAAGCCAATTATTAAAAAGAATGAGCAAAGTGGCTCCTAAAGCTCGCTATACCAGCGGCAAAGGCGCCACCGCAGCAGGCATTACGGCAGCCGTCGTCAAAGATGATTTCCTCGGCGGCTGGAGCCTGGAAGCCGGAACGTTAGTGCTCGCCAATCAGGGTTTTGCCATTATTGACGAGATGGATAAGATGGGAAAAGATGACCGTTCTGCGCTGCACGAGGCCTTGGAACAACAGCAAATCAGCATTGCCAAAGCGAATATCCAAGCGACGCTCCGCTGTGAAACAACAGTTTTGGCAGCGGCCAATCCGAAACATGGCCGCTTTGACCCCTATGACTTGATTGCCAACCAAATCGACCTGCCGCCAACGCTCATCAACCGTTTTGATCTCATTTTTCCTATTAAAGACCTGCCAAATAGAGAAAAAGATGAGCAGGCTGCTACTTTTATTCTGAATCTGCACAAAGATCCGGAAGAAGATAAGGCGAAGATTTCCTCTGATTTGCTTAAAAAGTTTTTCGCATACGTGCGAAAAAGAATGTTCCCAAAAATTACTGATGCGGCTATCGAAGAACTGAAAAGCTATTATGTGAGTATGCGAAACAGCAATATCGGCGAAGAAAGCGGCATCAAAAGCATTCCTATCACTGCTCGGCAGCTGGAAGCCTTGGTGCGCCTGTCGGAAGCTTCTGCCAAAGTCCGCTTTTCAAAACAGGTGACGAAAAAAGACGCCCAGAAAGCCATCGAGCTTATTGATTATTGCTTGAATCAAATTGCCAAAGACGCGGAAACGGGTAGGATTGATATCGACCGCTTGAGCAGCAAGATTACGGCCACCCAACGGAGCACCATAAGCATTATTAAAGAAATCATCCATACTTTGGAAAGCCAATTCCAAACGAAAGTTATCCCCGTTGAACAGATTAAAGAAGCGGCCAAAGAAAAAAACATTACGGAAGAACAGGTTGATGACATTCTGGAAAAGCTGCGCCGCTCCGGCGACATTTTTGAGCCCAAACGAAACTTTGTGCAATCCTTATGACTTCCTACCAGCGACATGTCGCCAAGCGAGTACTGCTGCGGGATCTTCTGGAAAGCTCTTTTATGAATGCTCAGGTCGAAGAACCAGATTATCTGCTGACCGGAACTGGACAAAAAATCGTTCGTTGCCAAATTATGGGTGTTGTTGTTGGCAAAGAGCAAATTGGATCCATGGCTAACATACTCCTTGATGATGGAACAGGAAAACTGATGGTACGATTTTTTGAAGAAAATAAGATTTTTGATCGCGTGATTATCGGTGATTGCCTGCTGGTTGTAGGCAGAGTTCGCGTCTATAATGAAGAGAAATATATTAGCGCAGAAATAACCAAAAAAGTTGAGCCACGATGGCTGCAAGTGAGCGCTTTATATGAAAGAAAAAAAAACATTTTAGAATCAAATACCAAAAAGGAAGCAGGAGGAGAAAGCGACAAATCTCAACAGCAGGATAAAGTGCAGGAAAGAACAGAAGAAAAAGAATCCGAAAAAAATATTGTGTCGCTTGAAGACCGAAAATTAAAAAACAGCTTTCAAGAAAATCAAATAATGCCTTTCGAAGAAATGATGGTCGAGGAAGACCAAGAAATTCCGTTTCAAAAATTAGTTCGCCTTATCAAAGAGCTGGATAAGGGTGATGGAGTTGCTATAGAAAGTCTCTTGGAAAAATCTTCATTAGATCATACAGAGCAATACATACAACAAATGATGGAACGGGGAGATATTTTTCAAGTGCGGCCGGGAAAAATAAAAGTGTTATAAAGCTGATTTTTGTAATAGAGCATACTTTTCGGGTATTTTTCTATCCTATAAAATCAGCTAAAGAAAAGAGGAGTGACATAGACCTCAATAATGCTGCCGACAATCAGCAAGCCTAAGCTAATAATTACTAAATCAAGTGCGTCCAGCAAAACCCTATTTTCTTTTAAGTCGTGTTTGATAAGGGCAATGGAAATGATGCCACCGGCCAGTCCGCCCACAAAATAAGCAGCAATCTCAAAGAAGCCATGCGTCATGTAGCGCAAAAAACCCAACGTTGAACTGGTAAAATAAACAGACAATGCGGGCAAGCCCACTAAAGCAGTAGCTTGCGCCAATTCATTTTTAATAAAAGATCCTATGGCTGCAGCAATGACCGAAGCATTCCAGGTCAAAATAAAAAGCGCCCCTGTTCCATAGAGAAAAGAAAATATTAAGCAAAAGAAAAGGACTTTAAGGTTATTCATAAGAATACGGGTAAAAAGAGTGAATTGCGTAATACTGCCTTGCACACTATTATTCACGTTCACAATGGCCCCTTTTTGCAAAGAAAAAACAGTTTCCACAATCTTTTCCGGAAGAAAAACATAGGCAAAAACTAATGCAGTGGTTATGCCTAAAAAGAGGACCATAAAAAAAACAAGCACTTTCGTATGCTCTTTAAGAAGAATGATTTCCTGCGTGTATTTTAAATCCAGCTCTTCTTCATGCTTAATAAGAAGATAAATCATGGGCAATAAAGCAAAAACAATCAAAAAAACCATTAAAATGCCTGCTACTTCTTTAAAAACCAAATAAGAGAAAAAAAGGCCGATGAGAGAATAGACAAAACCCGTAGCAAAAACCTGCCAAAGCTTTCTGCGAATAAAGAAAGGGTTAAAAAGGAGCTCTAAGACCATAGAAAATCTTATTCTTTAAAATTATTTAAATGTTCTTACTATCAAGAATATAAGTTTAGAAGAAAAACAGAGGGACACCCGTTCATTTCCTATGGAAAACTTTTTTTCAGAAAAGAAATAAAAAAGAGAAAAGCCAGAGCCGTCCATCCATTTGCTAAAGCTAATGACTTTCTAGCATTTTTCGTGTAAAAAATGAAAATAGATTTATTTTCATTGAACTTTTTTTCCTGATTATTTTTTCAATTTTTATCTTATTTACTTTATTTACTTTACTATTATTATTACTATTACTATTACTTTTCTATATAGAAAATAAATAAATAATAAAATAACAATTATCATAAAAATAAAAAAGTAGAAAGTGTAAATTTTTAAAAGTTGACAACAGAAGATTGACAACAGAGAAAATATTTATCTTTCAAAAGTAAAAATGTATTCTTTTTTCTCTTACCTATAAATAATATTTAATAGCTAAATGTATGCCTATAGATTACTATATTCAAAGTTCCTATATCTTTATTAAGAAAAGAGATTATTTTTCATTATAATTTTCCATAGGAAATAAGGGGGTCTGGCAGTGAAAATAAGCACTTTTTTTGAAAACTTTTTGAAGAAACGCTCTTTATTTAGTAATAAAGCTGTTCTTTTTCCTTCTTATGCTCCCGAAGAGATCAAATATCGTGAAGAACAGTTAGAACAGATAGCCAATATTCTGGCACCCGCTCTTCGTTTGGAAAAGCCTTCAAATCTTTTTATCTATGGGAAAACAGGAACGGGAAAGACCATTTCCGTCAAACATATTTTTCGTTTTTTACAAGAAACAGCGGCTAAAAATAATGTGAACCTTCTTTGCATGTATGTGAATTGTAAGCTCAAAAGGGTAGCGGATACGGAATATCGCCTCATCGCGCAGCTTCTTCGGGAATGTGGCAAAGAAGTGCCGGTAACCGGCTTGCCCACCGATGAGCTCTATAATCTTTTTTATACTGCACTTGATGAAAAGCGACAAGTAGTTCTTTTGGCGTTGGATGAAATAGATCAATTAGCAAAAAAAATAGGTGATGAAATATTTTATAATCTCACGCGGATTAATGCGGAGCTGAAGCAAGCGCAAATTGGCCTTATTGGTATTTCCAATAGCCTCTTCTTTTCGGATAATCTTGATCCACGGGTCAAAAGTAGCCTTTCTGAAGAAGAAATCATTTTTCCATCATATAATGCTCTCCAAATTCAGGACATTCTGCGAGGCCGCGCCGCAGGAGCTTTTCGAGAACAAGTTATACAGCCAGGCGTTCTTGAAAAAGGGGCAGCATATGCTGCTCAAGAGCATGGCGATGTCCGCCGGGCCATTGATGTTCTTCGCATAGCCGGCGAGATCGCGGAAAGAGAAGCTTCCTCAATAGTAGAAATGCATCATCTGGACAAAGCGGAAAAGAAATTAGAGTCTGACCGCGTTTTTGCTGCGGCTTTACAGCAGCCCCAGCAATTTCAGCTTGTTTTATATGCCATCCTCCTCATTGCTCCCAAAAAGAAAAATGTCTTTACAGGCGAGATTTATGAAATCTATCAGACTTTATGCCATAAAAAAAATCTCAATGTTCTTACCCAGCGCCGGCTTTCAGACATTTTGGCCGAATTGGACATGCTGGGCATCATCACCGCTAAAATTATTTCGAAAGGCCGCTATGGCCGAACCAGAGAAATTTCCCTTTCCCTTGCAGATACCATCATCATAACTTTACGCGAGCTCCTAGAAAAAGCCCTTCATCTCGAATAGTACTTTTCGTTTCCTTTTCCCATTGTTCCGAATTGCACCATGAACCCTGATGAAAACCAGCAAAGAAAGCTGCAAGCACTCATTACGCAGCTTCTCGAACAAGGAATTTTGCTAAGCCCAGAACTTCTTGCAGAAGAGAACAGAGATCAGCTTCTTGAAAAAATTCCTTCTTTTCTTGCCGAGAAAAGCCCCGCAGCCCAAAACTGTCCACTTATCATCACTTCCGATACCTTTTCTCTAAAGCCGGAAGCCGTTCCCGCTTCCCCTCTTTCTGTACCATCACCTCCAGAATTGGCCTCTTCTCT
>JAUYQE010000030.1 GCA_030695605.1 Nanobdellota archaeon | reverse complement strand
GATAGACCGAAAAATATACGCATTGAAACAAAAAGTCTTAGAAAAAGAGTTTAAGAAAATTAGGATTAATGAACATTCAATAAATCCAAAATGGAACTATACTTTATCTAAAATTTAGCAAGTTATTTTTAGGCTTCCCCTTAGTAATTCTTTCTAAGGCGTGCTTCTTGGCAAAGGCATTAAAATAACCAACATATTTCTGGGCGTCGGCATAAAATTCTTCAAGAGTGGTTATCATCTTCTGGCCTACTCCGGCAACTTCTCTATAAAAAATTTATCAATCTCAAAGCGCTATTATTTAACTTCCTGCAATAGGCAATTCTTATAAAATACTACGGCAAATCCTACCCATGAACCTCATCGAAGAATCCTTCCGGCGGCTGTTTCCTGAAGAGGAGTTTGCATACACGACGGAACTGGCCTATAATCGCCGCCTGGGAAATTTCAATGCCAATATCCGCCGTAAGAGAACGGCGCTAGCGGTCAATCTCAACCTGCACTGGAAAGCTATTGACAACGAAATAAAAATCGGCCTTATCCAGCATCTGCTGCTGAAAGTGTTCAAGAGACGGGGCCGGACGCCCAATATCGCCCTCTATTACAATTTTATCAAGAATGCGCATCTCGTTGCCCCCAAAACCAAGAGCGACCCAATTCTGGAAGCGTCGTTTCAGCGGATGAATGAGCAGTTTTTCTCCAACACGCTGGAGCGGCCTAACCTGCGATGGGGAAAAGCAGCCTTCCGAAAGCTGGCCAGCTATAATTTCCACAGTGATACGATAACGGTCTCGACGCTATTTCAAACTGCCGAACCAGGACTGCTTGATTACCTGCTGTATCATGAAATGCTGCACAAACATCTCAAATTCCGGCAGGGAGGAGAGCGCTGCTCCTATCATTCGCGGGAATTCCGAGAAGCGGAAAAGCGGTATCCGGAACAGGAAAAGAGGGAGAAAGAGATTGAAGCGATCATTAGGAACCAGCAGAGAACGCTGCGGCGAAAGAAAAGTTTCTGGGGATGGCTTTGAGCTCATCTTGAGAAAGCTATTCGGCAAATTTACGATACTTTTAAAAAATAAGCCCCTTTTTGCCTCTCATGGCGAGAAAGACGCTTCTCTCGCATAATGCCATGGAGAAGATTATGCGGGAAGCAGGAGCTTTGCGCGTTTCCGACGATGCCAAAGCAGCTCTGGCAGAGGTGCTGGAGCAGCAGGCTCTGGAAATATCGGCAAAAGCCAAACAGTTGGCGGAGCACGCGGGCCGGAAAACCATTACGGAGAAAGACATCCGGCTGGCAGTGAAATAGGTGGTGAGAATATGTATGAGAAAAAGCTGGTAGGCATCGGCACGGTTAAAAAAGGAGACACGATTATCGTTGATAATGCCCCGTGCAAAATCACGGAAACAACTACATCAAAAACCGGAAAGCACGGCCACGCCAAAGTCAACCTGATGGCAGTGGGCATCCTGGACGGAAAAAAGCGGCAGCTCCTTATGCCGGCCCACGACAAGATTGAAGTGCCCATCATTGAAAAAAAGAGTGCCCAGGTGCTTTCGATTTCCGGAACTAAAGCCAATGTCATGGATACCGATTCCTACGAAACGTTCGAAATGGACATCCCCGAAGATATCCAGGGCCAAGTGAAAGAAGGCGACGAAGTGGTGTACTGGACAATTATGGGGATGAAAGTCATAAAACAAGTGAAGTAAATCAGAACCATGGTCAAATTTGAAGAAGCCGCAGCACGGCTCATCAAGAACGTTTTTGTCTGCAGAAATTGCAAAGCAAAAATCCGGGCGCCCAGCCTGAAAGTGAGCCAGGGAAAAGTAAAGTGCAGAAAGTGCACGTCGCAAAAGCTGCGCCCCAAGAGAAAGAAGTAAAGCTATTCTGGTAGCCTTAAATCCAAACATATAAATATAATCAAATTCTTTTTCCCGTTTACTGATATGATAGAAGCAGTGATTTCATTTATTGTGCAGTACAAAGCCATCATCCTATTCTACCTCTGCATCATCCTTTTTCTCATCATCAAAAGAAAATCAATCGTCCGGCAGGCAAAAATCATTCTTCTCTACCGCATGAAGCTGGGCTTGGGCTGGATGGATAAATACGCAGCCAAATACCGCGCTTGGGTGGTTCTGCTGGGCTATATTGGCGTGGGCGCGGGCTTTGTGGGATTGGTGCTCATCTCATACCTGCTGATCAAGAACCTTTTTACCATTTTAACAACGCCGACGGCGCCAGCAGGCGTTTCCTTAGTCTTACCGGGGGTGAATGTGCCGGGTTTAGGCATTCTGCCTTTTTGGTACTGGCTTATTGCCATTTTTGTCATTGCCGTCGTGCATGAATTTTCTCATGGCATTGTAGCGAGAGCGCATAATATCCCCGTCAAGCATACGGGCCTAGCGTTCTTTGGGCCGATTATTGGCGCCTTCGTCGAGCCCGACGAGAAAAAACTGCGGGCGGAGAAAGACATCACGCAATATTCCGTCTATGCCGCCGGGGCTTTTTCCAATGTTATTCTCGCGCTGCTGGCCTTGCTGCTGCTGGCGGGCATCTTTACGCCGATACAAGAGCGGATGATTGAGCCGACCGGCTTCACGTTTGCTTCTTATTTTGGAGGGAATCTTCCAGCAGCCCAAGCGAACCTGCTACCAGAAACGCTGATTACCGGCATTGAGGGCAAGCCCACAAAGAACTTCCAAGAATTTAATGCCGAACTGCAGTGTGCCCGGCCCGGAGAAACGGTTACGCTGCTCACGCCTGATAAGCCCTATAAGCTGGTGCTGGCAGAAAGCCCCGATGCGCCCGGCAAGCCTTTCTTAGGGATCAGCAACATCCGCAATGAGTTTGACGTGAAAGAGCCATATCAGAAGGGCTGGGGAAAGGCTCTTTATGGAGTTATCAACTGGACTACGGGCTTCCTGCGCTGGCTGTTTGTGCTGAGCCTGGGCATCGGCTTGTTTAATCTTTTGCCGTTGCCGATCGTCGATGGCGGAAGGATGGCTCAGGTCTTCCTGCACAATCTGCGGGGAAAAGAGAAAGGCGAGCGGCAGTATCGAAAAATCAGCTTGTTTTTCCTGCTGCTGTTATTGCTGAATTTGTTTGTGCCGCTGGTGGTACGGTTGTTTTAGAGGTTCATAAAGATTAAAAGCAAGAGTTCACAACCAGCATTTTGAAAATGAGGGGACCCGTAAATCAGGAAAAAGTAATGCATGATGCTGTTTTAGAGGAAATTCTTTCGCATCTCCCGGTTGGCAGCACGGTTGAGCGTTTGGAAGAACAACTGCTTAAAATAGCAAGAAGACAAGAGAGAGGAGAGATATTCCAGAGAGCTTTCCCGATACACCCGCAATATGGCTATTCACGAAAACTCCTGGAACATCTTGATATGCTCCATCTCGGAGGAGCTTTAATAAATTCTGGACTGGATTTCCAATATGAAGAGATAACTCCCTGGATCCAGAGACAGGCAAGAAAATATGCTCACCAATTGACGGACCAAGAGAGACAAGAGCTTAAAGAAATAGCTGCAGAGATCGCCTACGCCCCGCCGAGAAATAAGGGATAGCAAAGACTTTTGTTCTGATGAGGACTTCTTCGGTTTCTCTTTGTTTCATGATTCCTGTCTCACCAGCTCCACCACCGCTTCACTGTGAGGCGTCTGCGGGAATAAGTCAAAAAGGGCCGCACTCTTGATAGCGTATGCAGAAAATTTAGGAACGTCCCGTTTGAGCTGCTGGATGTTGCAAGAGATGTAAATAATCGCTTGGGGCTGCAGCTCTTTTAACCGCAGGATAGTCTTCTGGTCCATGCCGCTGCGCGGCGGGTCGGTGATTACGAATAAAGGCTTGGCAAGAGGCACTTTCTTCAATTGCCGGGCATCAAGAGCCAGCGCACGGCCATTCTTCACGTTGTTCTGCTGCAGGTTGCGCTGCGCGCAGGCGATGGCCGCAGCAACGGACTCAATAATGGTTACTGAAGAGAACAGATCAGCAGTGCAGATGCCAAACGTGCCGACGCCACCATAGAGATCCAGCAGATGCGCCGGCGTTGTCTCATAGTGTTGCAGTAGTTCTCTGACATAAGCCTGCATCTGCTCCGCAAGAGCCGTGTTATTCTGGAAAAAGCCCAGGGTGGGAAAATCAAAGCGCTTTCCCAGAAACGTTTCTGGCAAGAAATCTTTTCCTTTGATGACTTGATAGTCGTCGGAAAAGCTGGTTTCAGTATCTTGGAAAGAAACAAGAATATTATCGGCCGTGGTCTTTTTGGCAAATTGTTCTATCCGTTCCAGCGCTTCCGGCAAGCGAGAAGAATCGGCATGGAGAACAAAAGCAATCGCCGAACTTTCCCGGGGTGTCCGGATGACCGCCGAGCGGAATGTGCTAATTTTCTTCTGGGCATCAAAAGTGTCAACATTTTGAAAAAAAGAACGCACTTCTGACAGGAGGCTGTTAAGGCGCTCCTCGGCGATGGGGCACTGTTCAATATCAACAATTTTTCCGGGTTTGCCTTTCTGCCGCAGCCCTAAGCATTTTGGATGAAAAAGGAAGTCCAGGCGATTGCGGTAGTGATAGGGATTTCCGGTAAAGACGCGGATGTCCGGAAAGGTCAGCGCATGAGCGAGCGCTTTCTTTTTGTTTTCAACTTGTACGGTGTAGTCGATATGCTGGGCACTGCAGCCGCCGCAGGTGCCGAAGTAAGGACAGGGAGGGGTGGCCATTATTCATACAGAATGCAGGAGATTTAAGAATGTTCTCTAAAACTTTTTAAATGTCATTATTGCTCATCTTTATGATAAACATCGAGAAAAAGAATACTGTTTTCCTGTTGAGAATACAGGTACGATAATCGAAAAGAAGAGACGTAGACTTCTCTTGTTCCCTTCCGGGAATAGCGCATGGGCTTTCCAACATCAGGGCTTTCCAGAATCTTAACCATTTGTTTCTTAATTCTCTCTTTATCTGCAGAATTCTTTATTTTTCGTA
>JAUYQE010000135.1 GCA_030695605.1 Nanobdellota archaeon | reverse complement strand
GATTGCCATCGAGCTGCCACCTTTTCTGCAGAATATTCCTCTCGTGGGGGAGCGAGAGTACCTTTCCGTCCATGGTGCCTTAAGCCGGCTAACCCTCTATTGCGGAACGCTGGCCAAAGCGGAACGGAGCGTGGTGCTGCTGCCGGGAGGCGAGCGGTTGGAATCAGCGAAGAAAAAAACAAAGCTTCCTGTTGCCAAAGCCTTTGATGGATTTTCTTATCTGTATGACATCAATCCCGCGATTCTGCAGGCCGGCCTTCTGGGGGAGGCCAACAATATTGCTGGGAACAAGCTGGAACTCTATACCTCTGAGAAAAAGCAGTATTTCTGCTCAAAAATAATCGTAAAATCGCCGTTTCTTCGGGCTTATGAAATCTTAGCCGTTGTTCCAAGAGAAACCAGCGAAATCCGCAAACAGTTGCAGCAACTGAACGCCGGAAAAGTTATTCTCCGCCAGAGCCTCGATCCCCAAGAGTATTGGAAAGAGCGGAAGAAGTATGAAGCAGGATTGACCGGGAAGCGAATGGTCTCGTTATTTATGCTCGACAAAGCCGTTATTGCCGAAACCGTGGCGGTAAACAGTTAACCAATAAGAGGCAGCTCTGCTATCTTTACCGACAAAGTCATTATTCCGTCTCCTGAAATTTTTGTGGGGGTTATCGTTATGCCATTTGCGGTATCTACAAACTTTTCTCCAACGTACAAGAACGAATCAATCCAGTCATTGGCGGCGGGGCTGCTGTTATTTGGATAAGATTCCGGATGCATGTCCAGCAGATAAGTGGTGGTGCATTTTCCGTCGATAAAGAGAGCTCCCCGAACCATAACACCCTGCGTGCTTATGGGGGTGGGTGCCAGATACAAGCCGTTTGCAAGGCCGAGTAATCGTTCATCCACCCCTTGGCCGATGCGATACTCCAGATAATAAGCCGTCATAAAGAGCTCGCTGCCTGAAAGGGTGGCGATCGGAAGGGGATTTCTTAAAGGAATTTTGAGGGCTTTTATTTTTGATGAGTCACTTTCAAACGGATATAAAACGTACTTTCCGCTTTTCCGAACGGTCTTTATCTCGGTAGCATTAAGCCAGCCCAACTCTTCTTTATAGCAGGCGTTAGGTTGGGAAGACCAATATCGCCCTCCCATGATATCGAACGAGTCTCTCTCCGGTAGTTGGAGACAGGAGCTTCGGTTGGCCGTCAGCGTCACTGCTCCACATTCGTAGGCGTTGGCATGGCCTGAAACCCCAAATGCATGGATGAGCTCGTGGGCGAGCACTTGGTTTGTCGTGCGAGAAATGTCGCTCGGGAAGTAGAACGTCGGTGTTCTTACTCTGCTCACGCTCGCATTCACCATTCCATCAGGTGTTCGCAGAGGAGCTTTCCCAAAACTCGAAGATCCCCAGGGGCAACCCGTTTTTTTTCCCCGGATAAGAAAAACAAATTGTTCATACTGCTGAAAGTCTATCTCCTGATCTTGAAAATGAATCAGAAGCGTGCCATCATCCGGCCAGCAATAGCGCTCTTCTTCAGTGAGATGCATCCAGCCAAAAATGTCTCCCGTAAGCCACGTTTTGTTGTAGGAAGAATCTCGTACAAAATTGTTTATAGACCACGCGGAATGGAAAATCGCTTCTTGAACCTGCTCTCTTGTTTGCTCATTTCCGTCATTAACATAGTCGATTAAAAAGACTCCGACTCGTTGTTCGCTGAGGACATTGGTTCTGATGAGGGGGCTGGGATAGAGAAGAATGTTGTTGTGGCTTGCTTCACCGGCAGAAGTACATGATAGGAGAAACGACAGCACTGCCAAGAGCGAAATAAACCCCCTCTTTTTCATCAACGACATGAGCGAAATACTTTGCGTTATAAGTTTTTCTCGGCTTTAAGCTTTATACTGTAATGCTCACATAGTTGCGTCGCATAGAGAAGGTCAATTAATGCAACGATCTTATAGCTGGGGAGTTTCTCTTACCACAGCTTAAACATCTCAATTCTATCGTCCTGCAGCGGCCCGTTCTTGAGCAGCGCCGGCGGGATATTCAGGCATTCAGAAGTCAGATTGACATACCATTGTGCACTACCCGGCAGTTCGGCAAATGACCGCATCCCTTTTGTTGATTTCCAGCCGGGAATGATCTCGTACACCGGCTCATAGTTCGCCAGCTCTTCCGTATCGCTGGGGAAGATCTCCGTCTTCTCTCCCGTTTCTTTGTGTTGGTATGCCGTGCAGACTTTCACCCGGAAGGTGCCATCGAGATTATCTAAACGGGTAAGCGCGTAGTAATTGCAGCCATTTATCTGTACTGCTTTCTTCACGGCTACCAAGTCCAGCCAGCCGATGCGCCGGGGCCGGCCGGTGGTTGCGCCAAATTCCTCGGCACTTTCGCGGATCCAGCGGGAGAAGAACCGATCATATCCGCTCTCCCAGCCCGTCCCTTCCCGAACAATTTTTTCTTCTTCTTCCGTAATCGTCCGTTCCCCTTTTTTGAACTGCTTTATATCTTCATACAGCTCGCTTTCCGTCGGAAAAGGGCCTTCGCCGACGCGGCTCGTGTACGCTTTTATAACGCCAATGACTCTGCCGATCTGGCGATGGTTGAGTCCCGTCCCGGTCAGGACGCCGCCGATGGTCGTTGAAGAAGAGGTGACATAGGGATACGTTCCCTGATCGAGATCGAGCAGCGCTCCATTAGCCCCTTCGAGGACAATTTTCTTCCGCTGGCGGATCGCTTCTTGCAGGTACTCTCTCGTATCAATCACGCTGGGAGCGAAGCGTTGGCGATATGGTTCTAACCATTCGAGAATTTCTTTCATCGAAAATTGCCTTTCGCTGCCCAACGATTGCAGCTCTTGGTTCTTGAATTCTAGAGTTTCTGCCAGCACTTCTTCCAGCCGTTGTGGGCGCTTGAGTAATCCCGCGCGTATGCCGATGCGATGCGCTTTATCTGCGTACGCTGGCCCGATGCCCTTTCCTGTCGTCCCTATGCCTTTTTCCCGAGCCTGTTCCCGGGCTTTGTCTATCTCGCTATGGTACGGGAGCACCAGATGGGCGGCGTCAGAAATAAAGAGTTTTGTTTCCAGCCCGCTGATGTTCCTGGCCAGTGTTTCCAGATTTAACACGCAGCCATTGGCGATGACGTTCGTGACGTGGGGAAAGATCATTCCCGACGGCGCATCATTCATGACGACTTTCTTTCCTTCCGCAGTGTAGAGAGTATGCCCAGCATTCCCGCCCCCATTAAAGCGCACTACAACATCGGCTTCCCGAGCATAGGTAGCAACAACAGTGCCTTTGCCTTCATCGCCGAACTGCATGCCTAGGACGGCTTGCGTTCTTGGCCCGGCTTCGTATTTGGTCATTTTAAACGTGCTTTGGCGTTCTCATTTTAAGGAATTATTTTCCCGAAGATGCTCTTCTCCGCTTTCATCTCGCGTTCCGGCGTTTCCTTCTTTCCGGTAAATTTTTCTTTCCCGCCAAACTCTTCATCTATTCTCTTGACATATTCTCGCACCCGGCCTAAGACCGATTTCAGCAGGAAGTTGTGCACTTTTTCTTCAAACAGTTCGGAAAGGTCCGCCCATTCCGTGATGCGATACAGGTTGGCATTGGTTTCGATGAGATGCAGGTCTTTGATGCGCTTCAGCTGCCGCCGTACGTTCGACGAAGCCACGCCCAGCATCGGCAATCCGGAGCGTTTCCGCTCGTCCATCACCAAGTTTTTAATCTCTTCGGAATGGAGTTCCTCTTTTCGCTGCCGGGCTTTCAGCAAGACGTGTAACACATCAACGACAACATCCCGTGAATCCCCGGGCTGCAGCAAGCCCACGGACAGGCAGAATTTTCTTACCAGCTCTCGCTCACTTACCGACGGTTTTTCATAGCGGCGGAACGTGAGTTCAGCTAATGGCGTATCCCGACTTATTTTTCCCATAGTATACCTCCTCTTTTTTTAGGTGATGCAGAGCATCATCTTTTTACTTATGCAAATACCACAACATGATTTTATTTTTTGTAATGGTATCGATACGCGCAAAAAAGCGCCGTTCCAGCTGCACGATCGTTCCCACGGGCAACTTCTGCAGCGCTTCTTCGGCTACTCCGGAAAGTTTCAGCCCCGTGTCCAGCAGCACCTCGGCTTGTAGTTTTGTGGCTGCCGGCAGCCAGTGGATGATCCTCCCCCGATCCTTGGCATTTTTATAATTATTATATGGCTGGGACAGGAAGCGGAACGTCGTCCCTTGCAAAATAAAGTTGCAGCAGTCCATCAGGCGATGCACATAGCTTTCAGCCAGCTGCTTGTAATCGTTTTTGGCAATCAGAAAAGTGTCCGTGGTCTTAAGCGTGCGCTTTCCCCGTTCCGGAAAATCGGGATGTAGGGGTACTTGCACTTCTCGAGGAGAGCAGCTTTCGATCGTAATTTCGACGGGATCATCGACGAAGAAATAGCGATTGGCTCGAGGCTCGACGATCTCGCGATTGAACGCATTGATCATTTTCCAGAATTCTTCCATGCTCACGGTCTTGTCATTTAGGCTCAGGCCGATTTCCAGTGCAAACTTGCGGAAGGCTTTTGCTTGATAACCCCGCCGGCGCAAGGCCCGCAGGAAAGGCAGGCGGATGTCGTCCCAGCCTTTATATTGCCCTTCTTCTATCGCTAGCCGTGTTTTTGATTTGCTGACAGAGAATCCGGAAAAATTGATGCGTCCCCAATGCCCGTACACCGGCGGCTTCCAGCCGAGATATTCCATGATGATTTGTTCTTTAAGCGCATTGTCAGCATGCTCTTTCCCATTCAGCACATGGGTGATGCCCAGCTCATGGTCGTCAATAGCGACGGAAAAGACCATCAGTGGCCACATGCGCTGCTCTTTGCCAGTTTTAGGATGCACATGCTCGTTGATGCGCATAATCCCAAAATCGCGCATCGCCGGATTTTTGTGGGTGATGTCCGTCTTGAGCCGCAGCACGGCTTCTCCTTCGGCGTACTCATTAAACATTTTGGCATAGCGCAGCTGTTGGTCTTTCTCGTTTAAGCTCCGGCAGCTGCAGGCCGTCCCGTGATTTTTCATCTCCCGCCATTTATCCGCATCGCAGGTGCAGACATACGCTTTGCCCAAAGTAACCAGCTTTTCCGCATAGTCGTAATAGATCCCCAGCCGGGAGGACTGCACTATCACTCCAGAAACGCCGTTGTCCGTCAGCCATTGCACATCATCCACTATGAGGTCGTACGCCGGCGGGTAAATTTTTTCGGGGTCCGTGTCTTCAATGCGCACGGAAAACTTTCCGTTGTACATTTTTGCATATTCATAATTCAAAGAGGTGCCATAAATGTGGCCGATATGCAGCAAGCCGCTCGGCGAAGGAGCAATGCGCAGGGATACTTTTCCCGGCACGGCTTTGGGCAGCGGCTTTAAAGGGCCTTGCTCTTTCTCTTCTTTTTTCTGGAGCAGTTCTGGTGCGATATCTTTGAGCTTTTCTTTCAGGGCGGCCGGAGAAAGCTGCTCGACTTCTTTGGCGATGTTTTGGATTTCTTTGAGAACTTTTGGAACATCTTTTTTCAGCTCCGGCTTTTCCCGCAGGACAGCGCCGAGAACTGCCTGCAGGTTTACTTTCCCGCCGAAATCGTGGGCGTTCTGGAGAGCATATTTGAGAATGATTGCTTTCTCTTTTGATGAGCCGGTTTCTTTCATCAACGCCAAGAAAGAAGGAGAGGTTATTAAATGTTTTTGGTTTTGGCGAGATTTCTCCATCACAGAGAAGATTGTCACAGAGCCACTGGACACACTGGACAGGTGCGGGCAGAGTTTATATAGGGGTGCTTCGGGAAAAGAGATTAAGCCCATATACTGAAAGAACGACTTCATCGTAAAATTATTCTCGTTCTTTCGTATATAGCTCGCTAATTGGATGAACAGAACAATTATGAAAATATCGGATGCTCGCTATAAAACGAGGTGAAGCAGCATGGAACAAAACAAGGCATTAGTGGTTTTTCAGGATAAGAAAATAAGGCGGATTTGGCACAATAATGGGTGGTACTTCTCAGTAATTGATATCATTGCAGCCCTAACGGACAGCACGAATCCGCGGAATTACTGGAATATGATGAAGTCGCGTGAGCTTGAAGGGGGAGTTGAGTTGTACACATTTTGTGTACAACTGAAATTGCCTGCTTCGGATGGCAAGTACTATGAATCGGATTGTGCGAATACTGAGGCGATTTTTCGTATCATTCAGTCCATCCCTTCTAAGAAAGCAGAACCTTTCAAGCTTTGGCTGGCCAAAGTCGGCTATGAACGTGTGCAGGAAATAGAAGATCCTGAACGTGCCCAGAAGCGTATGAAAAAACTTTATCGGGCCAAAGGCTATTCTGATGCTTGGATAGAAAAGCGAGTGAGGGGAATAGCCGTCCGGGAAGAACTGACTGACGAGTGGAAGAACCGTGGGATTGGTTCGGAGAGAGAGTTCGCTATTCTGACGGCAGAGATTTCTAAAGCGACGTTCGGCATGACTCCCAGCGAATACAAAGAATTCAAAGGGCTGAAGCGGGAGACACTTCGCGATCATATGAACGGCTTAGAGCTTATCTTCTCCATGCTGGGCGAAGCCGCGACAACGGAGATTACCAAGAATAAAAACGCGCAAGGGTTTGCCGAAGGAAAAAGCGCTGCTCAGGAAGGTGGTACGGTTGCTGGAAATGCCCGAAAAGATCTGGAGAAAAAGAGTGGTCGGAAAGTAGTGACTTCCGAGAATTATCTGGAGCAGCCGGAAGTGGTGAAAAGGTTGGAGAAAAAGTCAGGGCCAGAGGATTAGGGGAGCTACCCTCACTAAAACCATGCGCATCAAAGACCTGGCTATAGAAGAACGCCCTCGGGAACGGATGGCTAAGCAGGGCCCGAAAGATTTAAGCACCGCTGAATTGCTGGCGCTCGTGCTGCGCCAAGGCTCGGCACAGGAGAATGTGCTGGATCTTGCCCAACGCATCCTGCAGCACTATAACCTTCGCACCCTTTCCCGGGCGACGTACGCAGAGTTGCGGCGCCTAGAGAGCATCGGCGATGCCAAAGCCTGCCAGCTGCTTGCGTGCTTTGAGCTGGGACGGCGCTTGGCTGCTTTCCAGAAAGAGAAGCGCGTTACGATACACTCGGCCAAAGATGTTGCCAGATTGCTGCTTCCTGAGATGTCCACATTGCAGCAGGAGCACTGCAAAGGGATATATCTTGATGCCCGCAAGCGAGTCCTGAAAGAGGAAACCCTCTTCATCGGCAGTTTGAATGCCTCCGTCATTCATCCGCGGGAGCTTTTCCAGAAAGCGCTTTTGGAAGGGGCAGCAGCGTGCATTCTGGTGCACAACCATCCCAGCGGCGACCCGGCGCCGAGCGAAGAGGATATTGCTCTCACGAAGCAGCTGCAGGATGCCGGTAATCTTCTAGGGATCACTTTCCTGGACCACATTATTATCGGGCAGAAGACTTTCTGCAGTTTACGGGAGGAAGGGCACCTCTAGGGGCTCACTAAAATGCATAGAATTTCTTTTTCAGTCTAGGATTGGTAGTCGGTTCCTTGTTTTTGGTCCATCGCAAATGGAAAAATCACCAAGAATCACGATAACAATTTCAGAAGTTCAGCAGTAGAAATGACTTTCACCGCTGCTTGTGATTGGAGCAGCTTATCGTTAGACCAGAGGGGGCACCGCAATTTCAAGGCTAAAGCGAAATATGCAACATCGTCCGGGTCGGGCGACACTTCTTTTGCTTTGGGAAGAAAAGGTAAAAGTTCTATGGTGGGAAAAAAGCGTATGTCTCGGCTCAAAAAAGCAACTAACTGCTTAAAATCTTTTGCAGATAAGCCTGTTTTTTGTAGCAATTCTTTCTTATGCTCTTCAACTTCTGCCAGCAATAATTCCGGAGCAAAAACGCTCAGCAAAAGAGAGAAAAATAGATCTGCCGTATGCCCCGTCGGCGAAATCAGCGCAGCAATGACGATATTGGCATCGACAACCAAATCCATTCAGAAAGCAGAAGGATACAGCTTCTTAAGCTTTTCGTGCAGGGACGCGTTCACTTTCCGCCCCAGCTTTACACTAAACTCTTCTGCTTCTTTTTCTGAAAGCTTGGATTTCCCAACGATGGCTTTAAACAAAGCCAGCTCTGCCAATTTCCTGCGGATGGCTTCTCGGGCTACTTCCGACCAGTTCATCTCCGGGCAATGGTCCATCTCCCGCTTCATTTCCTGCGGGACAGCTAACGTTAGTGTGGGCATTGTTGAACCTCCGTTTATTGCACTGAATACATTGTTTACACTATATATATTTAAACTTTTCGCCGCATGCGCATGAAACCAACTCTTTTTCCTCAGAGGTTTTGTCGAAGAAACTTTTTTTTCACCACTCCCGAGGGGGGGGTAATTATAAATACTCCTGCCACTTATTTCTGAAATCATGGCTGAGACCAGAGGTGTGTTTAAGTTCTATACGCAAACCTGCACTCACTGCGGAAAGAAGTTTGAATCACCAATACAATTCGCCTTACCGGGAAAACCTCTGTATTGCAAGGCCTGTAGTACGCAGATGCTGGTACGGCGCAGGGAAAAGTTTGCGCCAGTAAGCCAGCTGCAAAAGAGATTAATCGCGGAGGGGTTTTCTTTGGAGCA
This sequence comes from Nanobdellota archaeon, assembly GCA_030695605.1. Classification (GTDB taxonomy): domain Archaea; phylum Nanobdellota; class Nanobdellia; order Woesearchaeales; family GW2011-AR9; genus JAUYQE01. Next base: position 8,351 of record JAUYQE010000135.1, on the reverse strand, counting down.
GGAAGATGAGAAGATTGCCCGGCAGATAAATGACCTCCTTAACAGAGAAGAGTCGGGCATTTCTGAACCAGACGAAGAATTGCTCAGCTCTTTAACGGAGAAACTGCTAAAAGACGAGAAAAGGCGAAGGAGAATAATCAAAGCAGTATTAAAATTGCAGAGAAAGAAAAAGTAGTGTTCCTGATTCTGTTGTTTTTCTGTGCTTCTTTCTGTTACTCAGTTACTTTTCAAACCGTTCCCCGTTCAATCAGCCGTTTCATCCGTCGCACGAACTCATCCGCTTCGTGATAGTACCGCTCGAATTCCGGCCCAGAAATCTCTTTGATCTCCCGATAGGTAATCATCTTGCTCAACTTGTAGAAGCGCCGCATGGTTTCCACATATTTCATCTCCAGCTGCTTGTGCTTCACGTAGGTGCGCTCCAGTAAATCAGCCACGTGCTCCGGCGTGGGGGGAATGACATCTTTGCGCATCAATGCCGCATGGGCGGCATCAATGACTGCCCAGTATAAGTCTAATGTTCCCTGCAGCACGTGCCAGCGGCTGTTCAGCAAAGTTTTCGGTGCTCTGCCAAAATAATGCCAGACACTTTCTTCCGACGGGCGTAAGCGGCCGAGCTTCAGCAGCCGCTGTAAAGGGTCAAAGAACCCGGAATCAAAAAGTGCCACGCCGTCCCGCAGCATATTAACGACAACGGGATCGCCGGCTTTGACCGCTTCCCAGAATGACGTAAAAGTCATGGAATTCACGTGCAGCTTTTCGGACGTCTCATTCATAAGGCGCTCGACAATGATGCGATAGCCTTCCACAAAGGCTTCGCTGATAAGATAAGTAGTGTCATTCGTAACTACCAGCACATCAATATCGCTCTTTTCTGTAGCTTCTCTCCGTACGGTAGAGCCGAAAACGACGATGCCCATGACAAAATCCTGCAGCTCTTTGCGCAGCTTTTCGCCGAATTTCCGGGCGATGGCCAGGTCTTCTGAAGGGTACTTGTGGAGATTCTCGTCCTCTTTCCGCTGGATGCGAAATTCCATAGAAATACGATTAAATCTCTGCGACGTTATTAAGCTTTTTAACTATTTTTAAGTAGAACTTCGGTGTTTTCGGCTTTTTTTGTTTCTTCTGGAGGGTATATTGCTGTTCCCCCTTACCTCTTAAACATTTATTCCCCAACCAACACACTAAAATGTAACTGTTTAACCCGCTAAATGTTTATAAGACTCTGTTCAACAGACGGACAAAGAGGGGGATAGATTATCATACGCATCATGTAACACATGCGATGCTTCCGATGAGTAAAGAGAGGTGGTTTTTGTGGAACAAAAGCAGCTTGATGATATGGAACAATCATTTTTAGATGAAGAGTTCATTAGTGAAGAGGATCTCGTTGAAGAAGCTCTGCCTAAGAAAAATGAGGCCAAGAGCGCATCGGGTACTTCTTCGGCATTGTCCGGGTCTTCCGATATTTCTCCTGAAAAAAGAAGCAGCATGAAAAAAAGTGCTGAAAAGAGCGCGGTAAAGATTACTCCCGTGAAAGCGGAGAAAATGGAAAAGAAAGAAGAGAAAAAAGAGCTGAGAGCGGAAAAAAGAGTGCAGGTGCATGAAATCCGGCAGGAGCCCAAGCCCAAAGTGGCGCCCAAGCTCGATCAAAAACAGGAATCATCTTTCTCGATGGTGAAAGAATCTTTGCCGAAAAAAGAGCCGGTGCTGAAAGAAACAGCAAAAGAATCAGGAAAATCAACCGCCTCTGCAGCTATTTCCTCAGCGCCTGTTAATCCCTGGGCCACCGAGAATGGCAGTGGCACGCTGAAGTCCGTCTCGACGTGGAAAGCGATGACGGGGATTGTGCTCATCCTTCTGTTATTCTCCGTCGTAACGGATGGCTTTCAGTTTGGCGGCGAAGAAACTTCGCCTGAGAAAGTGGTGCTTGGTGAAGAAGAAGCCACGCAGAAAGTGCTGAGCTTTGTGAATACAAAACTCTTACAGCCCCCTTTTGTTGCTGAAGTGCGTGATTCCGCAGAAGTGGGTGATCTCTATAAAGTAACTTTAGCGGTGGCCGGGCAAGAGGTAGACTCTTATGTTACGAAAGATGGGGAATTGTTCTTCCCGCAGGGCATTGTGCTGAGTGCTCCAGCATTTAGTGATACTGCTGACGAGCCCGAAAGTTCCGATGCTGTTGGAGACGCGACAAATGATGCTGCTGAAGTGGCTTCTCCGGAAGGTGAAGAGCCAGTGACGGGAAGTTCCGAGGCCGATGGTGAGTTGACTGGCACAGCCGTTGCTGCAGGCGGAACAGCCGCTGCTGAGGAGCGTGGGGTGGATTTAGAAGGTGAGCCATTCTTAGGCGACGTCACTGCGCCTGTTACGATCGTGGAATTCAGCGATTACCAATGTTCTTTTTGCCGGAAATTCTGGAGCGAGACTTTGCCGCAGCTCAAAGAAGGCTATATGGCGACGGGCACGGTCAAATTTGTTTTCAAAGATTTTCCGCTGAACAGCCATCCGGAAGCCCAGCCAGCTGCTCTGGCTGCTGCTTGTGCGCAAGAGCAGGGCAAGTTCTGGGAATATCATGACAAACTCTTCGATGGACAGCGTTCGCTGGGAGATGAGCAGTATGCAGTCTGGGCCCAAGAGCTGGGTTTGGATGTCCAACAGTTTACAGCGTGCTTGAGCAGCAATAAATATCAAGATGATATAGAAGCTGATGTTCAAGAAGCTGCTGCGTTAGGCATTTTAGGGACGCCAGCTTTTGTGGTTAATGGAAAAGTTCTCAGTGGCTTCCAGCCGTATAGTGTATTTGTGCGAGAAGTGGAAGCAGCTTTAGCTGCAAGCTCTCCAACACCAGAGGCGCAGGCTGCTGCAGAGCCAGCCAGCGAGGAAGAAGCTGCTCCGGAAGAAGCTCCTGCGGAAACGGAGGCCAGTGGCACGACTAGCGGTACCGAATCTGACGATGTTCAGGATGTAGTCATTACTTCCATCACGGCCAAGAAATGGCTTTTTGGGCCGAATAAGCTGACGGTGGGCAAAGGTGATGAAGTGCAGCTGACCATTGTGCCGGAAAGCGGCTTCATGTTTACCTTTTCCCTGCCCGCTTTTGGCGTGGAAAAAGAAGTTTCCGGTGCCATGCGGATAAGCTTTATTGCTGATAAAGTGGGCGAGTTCCCGTTCAGCTGCAGCAGTTGTGAAGCCTGGCGGGGCATGACGGGGAAAGTCGTTGTCAAGTAAGGCTTTCTTGTCGGAAAGCTTTTTAATCCCTTCTTCTTTTTCTTCTTCCTCATGAAAGAGAAACAGAAAGTCTTGCTGCGGAAAATTTTCCTGTTAACTTTTCTGGCTTTAATTGTCATTGGCTTTTCCGTTCCGACGTTCTTTTTGGGCAACACGCCCCAAGAAAATTCCCTAGCCGAGCCGAATATTTGCCAGTCCGATGCGGATTGCTATCTGCTCTGTGATTCTGGCCCCGTGGCGGTGCTCTGTTCCCAGAATTTATGCCAGCAGAATGCCTGCAACGAGTTTTCTGCGTATCCCTACTCTTCCGAGGCTAAGCAGGCTATGATGAGCGTGATTATTGATGGCCAAGAGATTCCTTTAAAGAATGCAAATGAGAAAGATTTCTTTGTGACTTTTTCAGAAAATAAAGTACAGCTCTTTTCTTCAGGACTTTCTTTGCAGCAGATCATGGAAAAAGCAGGAATGCTGTTGACGCCGGATTGCCTGACTGTCAATGGCACGGCGTATTGCACGAAAAATGATAAAGAATTGCAGATTCTGGCCAATGATGCCCACGTGGCGCCGCTCTATCCGATGAAAGCGGGGGATGTGGTGAAGATTGAGTACGGGCAAGTGCCTGAAACCCCTAGCAATAAGTAGAATCCTCAACGCAAATCCTTATAAATCCTTTGTCTTCTCATAGTATGGTGAATTATCATGAAAGACCTTAAAGAACGAGCTTTGCATTATCACGCCGAAAAACCTGCCGGTAAGCTCCGTATTCTTCCGTCCAAGCCTTGCAAAACTGCCGAAGATCTTTCTCTCGCGTATACGCCCGGCGTAGCCGAGCCCTGCCTGGAAATCCAGAAAGATGCGCAAAAAGCATATGCCTACACAACAAAAGGTAATTTGGTTGCCGTCATCAGCAACGGTACGGCCGTTCTGGGCTTAGGAAATATTGGCGCTTTGGCAGGGAAGCCCGTCATGGAAGGCAAAGCGGTCCTTTTCAAGCGTTTTGGTGGCCTTGATGCAATAGATATCGAGGTTGCGGAAACGGACGTTCAGAAAGTGGTGGACATTATTGCGGCCATTTCCCCGACGTTCGGCGGCATTAATCTGGAGGACATCAAAGCGCCAGAGTGTTTTGCTATCGAAGAAGCACTGAAGAAGCGGCTGGATATTCCGGTCTTTCACGATGATCAGCATGGGACGGCGGTTATCGTCGCCGCAGGGCTGTTCAATGCTTTGCATCTGGCGGGCAAAAAGCTTTCGCAGGTAAAAATCATATTTTCCGGAGCCGGAGCTGCCGCTATTGCCTGCGCTCGCTTTTTGGTCGATGTTGGCGCCAAGAAAGAGCATATTTTCTTGTTCGACAGCAAAGGGCTGGTGACGAAGCAACGCTCCGATAATCCCTATAAAGCTTTCTTTGCCCGGGAAAAGGAGATGAGCCTTGCTGAAGCGCTCCGGGGCGCGGACGTGTTTATCGGCGTTTCCAAGGGGAACCTTTTGACGAAAGATATGATCCGCGGCATGAGCAATAAGCCCATTGTGTTTGCCATGGCGAATCCGATTCCGGAAATTTCTTATGAAGAAGGCAAAGCAGCAGTTCAGGAGATCATCATGGCGACGGGCCGGAGCGATTATCCCAATCAAGTCAACAATGTGCTGGGATTTCCATTCATCTTCCGGGGAGCGCTGGATGTACGGGCGCGGGAGATTACATCCGGAATGAAGCAGGCTGCTGCTCAGGCGCTTGCATCCTTGGCTCGCAAGAAAGTCCCCGCTGCCGTGGCGAAAGCGTACGGCAGAACTTTCTCTTTCGGCCCCGAGTATATCATCCCCAAGCCTTTTGATCCGCGCTTGCTGCCGCTGGTTTCCAGTGCGGTTGCGAAAGCTGCGATGGATGATGGCGTGGCGCGAGTGCCGATTACGGATTTTGCAGCGTATAAGAAGTCGTTGCAAGTGCTGGCACGGAAACTGGCGAGAGGAAAATTTTGTTAAATAAGATTTTTAAAGAGGTAGGCGTACGACGGTAGTGAAAAGGGTTCTGGATGTTTTCAAGATTTGGGAGGGAAAGAACAAAAATGGAAAATTCAATGAAGAAAGATACAGGTCTTGTTTCAAAGCTGAAGAAGCATAGTGTGGCAATTGCGGCTGCGCTCACGTTTGGGTGTGGGGGAACTGCCTGTGATGGACCCAATCACCTTGTAGTTCAATATGATGGTACTGGCAATCCTCTCAACTGTTGGAGGATCATAGAAAAAAATGTCGGGGTTGACGATGGCTTCATCTATATTGGTAGCAGAAGGCTGAACCCACCATACATCTCCCCCCCTGCCGTCTCAACACCCGTTGAGAACGGCCAATGGGAAGCTGCTGCTCAGGCATTAGGCATCGACCTTTCCCGTTGCATCTACGGACGATACCAGAGCGAGTAAAATCTCTTTCTTTTCTTTTTTCTTTTTTTGAGCAGGCGCAGCCCATTAGCTCTACTTTAGCCAATAGGAGAATTGCTCAATCGGAGCGATAATCTTATAAACTATAGCAACTATAGCTACCATAATATGAACACAACCACCATTCAGCTCAGTCCGGAAACCAAAAGTTTGCTTAGCACTTTTGGCACGAAAGAAGATACGTATGAAGACATTCTCAAACACATGTACGGATTGGCGGTAAAAGAGCAGTTGCGGGAGTTCTTGCTATCTTCTGAAGATACCATCCCCCTCGATGAAGCGATTGCGCGGGCTAAAAAGAGATGGCAAAAGTAGAAATAGTCACATCTCTTTTTGAAGAGATCAATAAAAAGTTCAAGCAAAAGAGCGTTGAGGTCTTACAGCATCTCAAATCTCTGGAAGCTTCGCCGCAAAAAGGCAAATTGCTCGGAACCGTTGGAGGCATCATCATTAAAGAATTAAAGTACGAAGGCTTCCGGTTCTATTTCATTACCGATGGATCTAAACTCAAATGCCTCGGCCAGGAAGCGCTTGTTGATCTTCTTTTGCGCTTTGTGCGCATGTCGGACAAAAAGCACCAGCAGCAGACCATTGGCGAGATAAAGCATGTTCTGAGAACCATCGGGGCGGGTGGTTTTTAAGAGGGAGAGTACGTATTTACTGCCTACCATCATTTTTCCACCATAAACCATAAAAACTCCCCCTTATCCCCAGCCCCATGCTCACCTATGCCGCTCTGTTAATCGTCCTCATCGCCCTATCCGCCTTCTTTTCCGCGGCTGAAACGGCTCTTTTCTCCCTTACTCCAGCGAAAGTGCGGGCCTTGCTGCAGTCGAATGTCAAAGGCGCCAAACAATGTTCGTATTTGCGGGCCAATCCCAAGAAGACCCTTGCCACGATTCTCGTCGGCAATAATGTTGTGAATATTCTGGCTTCTTCCCTGGCGACCTTGCTGGCCATACGGGCTTTCGGCGATGTCGGCGCCGGCCTGGCAGCAGGAGCCATGGTGGTGCTGATCCTGATATTCGGGGAAGTAACACCCAAATCCTATGCCGCGCATCATGCGGAAACCTTTGCGCTCTTTGCCGCTCCTCTCCTCGCCTTCCTGATGAAGCTCCTCTATCCGGCGATTGTAGTGCTGGAGTTTATCGCCCGAAAGCTCACCAAAACGGAAGCGGGCATGAAATCGCCAAAAGTAACGGAAGAGGAGCTGAAAGCCATGCTGGAGATGAGTGCGGAATCCGGCAGTGTGGAAAAAGAAGAGAAAGAGATGATCGAGTCGGTCTTAAAATTCAGCGACATTACGGTCAGGGAAGTCATGACCCACCGCAGCGAGATGATCAGTATCGAAGCCGGCGTCCGCCTGAAAGACGCGGCGCGCATCATGGAGTCGGAAAATTTTTCGCGCTATCCCGTCTATAAGCAGGCCAAAGAGAACATCATCGGCATCGTGCACATCAAAGATGTCTTTTCTGCGTTGACCAAAGGAGAAGGGGACAATGCCGTCGAGAGCATCATCACCTCCGTGTATTTTGTCCCGCAGCACATGCTGCTCAATCACCTGCTGAAAGAGTTTCAGGAAAAGCAACTGCACATGGCTGTGGTGGTTAACGACCACGGTGAGATCATCGGCCTCGTTACGTTAGAAGACCTGCTGGAAGAGCTCGTCGGGGAGATTATCGATGAAAGCGACGTCAAGCAGCGATTGATCAAGCGGGTGGACAAGCAGACCATCCTGGCGCATGGCGCGACGGATCTGCAAGCCCTCAACCGCTTTTTCCACACCAATCTGCCCGGGAGCCCGCACGATACGTTGAGCAGGATTATCTTGAAGAGTCTCAAGAGATTCCCCCAGGTGGGAGAGATGCTTAATATTAACCAGAACGAGATAACTATTGTAGAGGCCACGCCGCGAAAGATTATCAAAGTGCAGATGAAGAAGCTGTATGAGTGAGTTTTTTCAAGTCACCACAATATCATCATCTAACATAGAACTCTGGCAAATGAAGTTTTGTTCGGAGTTCATCTCTCCATCCTTTCTGTTCTTTTAGATTGTAATATGAACTATAACGTTCTTTGGCTTCTTCTTCTAAAGAGGCTACGATATTTTTGGCATCTAATTCCTCTAAGTTGAACGCTAATTTTAGCACTTCTTCTTCTCTTGCTGGTTTTAATACTGACTTTTTAGGTACAGCAACATCACCCGGAAAAAAGTGACTAAATGCGGAATAGGCATCAACTAATTCCCCTGTAGCAAGGTCAACATAAACCGAACGACATTGATCACTACCATTATCAAGACCCCAAAATCCGCTATGATACGCTCGGTAATAATTACCATTAGAACTAGTCCTGCCATCAGCTTCTAATGCTAACAGGGGTATTTTTTGCCAGAGTTCTTTCTGTGATCGTGAATAATTATGTATGTCTTCTACGACTTTTTCGGCATTTGCAATAATCTCTAAAGGATTCATATTTTTTTAAGAGAAATAGGGTATATTAATTTTTGTATTCTAGAACTATCTTTAATCTTCGGAATAAATGTATTTAAGTTTTGTATTTGTTTAGCTCTTTAGCAGAGATTTGCTGATAGCATCCTGTGCAGTTCTTTCTTTATGTTTAGTTTTTGGTATTGCCATGTAGCAAGGAGTGAAGCCAGCGTTTCATATGTCTTGGTGCCTCTTT
>JAUYQE010000134.1 GCA_030695605.1 Nanobdellota archaeon | reverse complement strand
TTTGAAAACCCCCAAGGGGCCGAATTGGATGAACATGAGGAGAAGAAAGCCTATGAGTATTAACGGCAATAGAGCCCGGGTCCAAAATTTAAATTTACTTTGTTTTTCTGGTTGATTTTCCATGTTATCTGACAATCATTTTTCCTTTCATTTCGCTGTGTTCTGAGCCGCAATATAATGAGCAAAACATTGTAAATTCTCCTTCCTGGTCTGCGGTGAATTCTATGGCGACAGGCTCTCCTGGATTAAGCCGCTCATTAATTCCGTACTCGAGGATTGAAAACCCATGAGGCAAGTCCAGGCTGGTAACGATCAATCGTACTCTATCTCCTTTGTGTATTTCAATGGTTTCCGGCTCAAAAGCAAATTGCTTGGCTGTGATCTTGAATTCTTGAACAGCTCCTTGAAGAGGATTGTTTGAAGTATCGTTCTTTTCTGGAGAGCACGCACTGATTATTAATAAAAAAGCAATTAAAATTAGAATTATTTTTTTCATTCGGTGACCTCAAAAAATCCCATCCATCCCAGCTCGGTGAATTCTGAGACGTGGGCATGGAACATGTACATGCCCGGATACCGGAAAGTAACATCTAAAATTGACCTTTCTGCCTGGGCAAAGGACACAATATCGGTGTACGCATTCGGCTCTTGCTTTGTTCCGGTCCGGTATTCATCAAAGAAAGTGGCATGTAAATGGAAAGAGTTTACGGGATCAAATTCAACCAGATTGATGAGATAAATCCGGATCAATTCGTCTTTTTTAACGGGGATGGGGTTCATCGCATAATAAAACGCTTTGGTGTTGACAGCATACACTTCATTTTCGCCGTCCAGAGTGGTGTCAAAAGCGTTCATGACCATGACCAGCTCTTGGCCTGCTTTGGGCCGAATGTCATTTTTAGGGTCGACGATATACGCGCCGTACAGGCCTTTGCTGATATGCTGCTTGAGGGGAACCGAATGGCAATGGAAGAGATGAACGCCAAAGGGGTCGGCATCAAACTCGTACGTAAAGCTCTTTCCGGGATACACAAAATCTTCCGGCATGGAGCCGTCCATACTCGAAGGGTGAAATCCGTGAAAATGCATGGTGTGCGGCTTCGTCCCTTTGTTGGTGAAATGAATCCGTATTTTATCCCCTTCAGTAGCTCGTATGGTGGGGGCAGGAACTTGGCCATTATACGTCCAAGCGGGAAAAAAAACTCCTGGGGCTATTTCAATCTCTTTGTCTTCCGCATAAATCCAGTATTCTCTTAGTGAGCTGCCATCAGCACGTTTGGTTTCTTGGTAAAATTTGCTTCTTTCATGGGCGGGAAGATTATTATAATTCCAAGTTGACAGATATTCTGTGGCATCAAATCCATCGTCCTCTCCATATTTTCCAACAAGCCCGATCTTTTCCTGTGCTGTTTTCTGCGGGTCATTGGAACTGGCGTGCCTTCCGCCCCTCATTTCCACAAAGGATGCTAAACATTTTTGGCCGGGAGAAATAGGATTGGTGCAATCTTTGGCTGCCGCTTTCATCAGGTCAAACTCGGTTTCGGACTGGACATCGGTTGTGCCATAGTGGAGAGTTGCCAAGCCCGCTATCACCAGCACGAGTATCAGCACCAGTGCGGGCTTCTTTAACAGATATTTAAAGGGAGCAATAGGAACTCTAAATATTCCTTGTTTTAGAGAGGAGAACAGGCAAACGAATCCCATGCCGATGATAACAAATCCCATCACAAAGTGGAGAATATGAGGGAGGGGTAATCCAAAAGTCACGGCTTCATGCGCCTCATGGGGCAGGAGGGTAAATATGATTCCTGCAGCTATCAGAACTACTGCTAGTCCTACGAGTAATTTGGCGTTGATCATGGTGAAGAATTTATCTCGGGATGGGCTTCCCATGCGGGTCGGTGGTCGGGTTTCCCAGCAAGGCTCTTATTTTTTCAATGGCTTCATCGCTAAAAGCGTGCTCGAGCCGGTGCGCTTCTTCGTGCAGTTGGTGAGCATCCATTTTGAGAATATTCTTTAAAAAAAGCTCGATGAGGCGATGTTTTGCGGTGAGTTTTTCGGCAATCTTTTTTCCTTTGGGCGTAAATTTCAACTTCGCATATTTCTGGTATATGATCAAGCCTTCTTTATCAAGCTCTTGCACCATCTCCGAAACGCTGGGCTTGGAGATATGGAGATACTTCGCGATATCGACCGATTTAATTTCATGTTCTTTTTCGGTTAATAAGTACAGCGCCCGCAGATAATCTTCCCGGTTTTTCGTTGGCATATAGTTAGGTTAACCTAACTAGTATATAAAGATTGGGATGGAAAGGAACAACTTCTGAAAAAAAAGAGGATTTATTCTCGTGAAACGCCGTGTACGGGTGCATACACGATGCCGTTGAATTCAAACGCTTTTCCAGATTAAAGAGCAGATCAGACTCGTTCTTCAAGTGCTTTTTCGCGCGCAATGTGCGCCTCTGGCGCTACCCCGACCAGACGGCCAACGTCGTCGTTAAGGTCGTTGTTACCATAAACGCCCGAATTGAGGTCAATTCTATCGAGCACCAAGGACCGCATAACTGGTGATGTATAGTGGTTTCTATCAAACCATAGCCACATAACATAATTGCTTCCTGAAGCTTTACTTACCATCTCAGCGTAGTCTTTCAAATCCTTTCCCTGGCTAAGGTGTTCCCAGACATCCCCAACAACAGTATTTTCTGGCTGCCATACGCCCTTTCTTTTGACAAATCCGTTATTGTGAGCTTGACCAACTTTGTCTGCACTGAGATAGAGAACAGCATCGCCGTGCAGTTCTTCCCATTGATCGTTGGAGAGAATCCTCGCGCCATTAATAAGTTGAGTATTCGAATTAATTTCACGCAAGAGAGCGGCATTTAATATGATTTTAGCATTATTTCGTCCATCGTATGCTGCACCATCGCCAGTAAAAATGTAATTGCGTCTCCATTCATCAATAACATCAGCAGGAGCTGATTCCCGTCTGCCGATAGCTCCGGCAACGGAAATCGGATCTAATCCGCGGGCAATGAGAATAGGCATCTGTTGGAGAAGAGAGCCATAAAACTCTTGATATAATCCTCCCGATTCGTTTTGTCCAGTTAATTGTAATGTCATGTTTCTCACCCGTACTGTTTTAAAAGTGAGTTCACAAGTTTATTTATAAATGTTCGCTACTTAGAAGTAACCTTGCTCTGAGGTGACATTTTCTTCACCGGCAATATCTTCTGGTACTTCTCCTTGAGATCAACCAGATAAGAGAATTTAGCTTTCAGGTCAGCAGTGTCTTGGCAGGTGATGATGCAGCCGTTTAATTCTACTTCAATAGAGCTTCCCACGGGAGTGAGCTTCAGTTTGGTCAATTCCTGCTGGGGAAAGAAGCTCAGGAGCTCTTCCAATTGCCGTTTCGTGGGTATTACCCAGAGTTCCCGATAGAGGTGGAGCTGCTGTTTTCGGTTATAGGTCTTGAATAATATTCCCATAGTGCTGTTATTATCTGTTTTACACTTAAATGTTTCTCAAAAAGGTACGTATTCAGTCAAGTCTGCCCGCTTGGCCAAGAGGCGAGCTCGGAACGGCTATTGTTCAAAAGAAGTACATTGTTCGGTTTCATCGATAGGAACATCAAGCTTTGGACGGGCTTAAAATCCCAGAACCGACCGAGCGAGCGGCCTGTGGGCAGACTTGATACGTACTCAAAAATGAACCGACCACCACCCTCACAGGGGGGGTGTGATGGTCATGCCATTGACCATAGATTAGTGGAAAATCCTGTGCAGTTTACCCGCTGAAAAAAGCGTTTCTAACAGTTTTGACTATCGCTCTCTTTTTCTTTACCAAAAGACGAGCTTTTTCTTTCACATCTTTAAAGCGTAATTCTATCTTTGCCATGGCCTGCTCGTTAAAGACCGTGCGAGCCTCAGTCCCTTGAAGCTGGCTTTGCCTGCGCTGTTCATACAAGAGAGCGCCAATTTCTTCACTCAGCCCTTTGCCGGCTTTCTGCAGGTTTTCAATAGCAACCAACACTTCTTCCATTACTTCTTTATTCACCTTTTTTAAATCAATATAGTTCATCTTCTCACCTCATATCCCTATCCCTTTCGGCAATTTGCCGCCCATGCGCTTCATGAGCTTGCCGATATCCTGCTCGCCTTTGAACATCTTCATGAGCTTCTTGGATTCTTTGTAATGCTTCAGCAGCTCTCGGACTTCCGTTATCTTCAAGCCAGAACCGGCGGCAATCCTATCTGCCCGCTCGGCAGAGATGATGTCCGGATTTTCTAACTCTGCTCTGGTCATGGAATCCATGGCAAATTTCCATTTTTCCAGCTTGCCTTCCTGCACATCCATCATCTCTTTGGGCAGCTGCAGAGAGCCCATGCCCGGAATCATGCTCATCAGTTTCTTTAAAGAGCCCATTTTCTTCAGCGCTTTCATCTGCTCGTACAAATCAATGAGCGTGAATTCCCCTTTCAGGAATTTCTCCTGCAAGTCCTGAGCCGTTTCTTCGGAGATGGCTTCTTGCGCTTTTTCCAGCAGCGTTTCCAGATCGCCCATGCCGATCAATCGGCCCACGAACCGCTGGGGATGAAATAATTCCAGATCGTCAATTTTTTCTCCGACGCCGATAAAGACCACCGACGCACCCGTAACTGCACACGCAGAGAGTGCCCCGCCCCCTTTCGCCGTGCCTTCCAGCTTCGTCACAATAAGGCCGGTAACGTTGCAGATGTCATGGAACGCTTTGGCTTGCTGCTGGGCGGCCTGTCCGAGATCGCCGGAAAGCACCAGCAGCCGCTCGTCTGCTTCCACGGCCGCCTGCAGCTGGTGGAGTTCCTGAATAAGCTCAGCAGAAAGCGCATCTCTTCCCGCCGTATCGACAAGCACCACATCGTATTGCTGCAGCTTTTTTTCAAACGCCTGATAGATCAGCACGGGATCTTTTTCCCGCTTGATGCCAAAAAAATCTACCCCCACCTGCTGCGCTAATTGCTCCAGCTGATCATAGGCAGCAGGGCGCCAGGTGTCCGTCTGCAGCACCGCCACTTTATAGCCGCGCTTCTTGTAGAATTTGGCGAGCTTACCAGCGGTCGTCGTTTTCCCACTGCCGAACAGGCCGACGAGCATGATCTGCGTGGGCTTTTTGGTGATGGCGATCTCTTTCGTTTCTTTGCCCAGGAAGTTCGTCAGCTCTTCATAGACAATCGTGACGAGCTGCTCCCGCTTGGTTATCCCTGCGGGCGTGCTTTCTTTAGCCCGCTCTTTGATCTTCTTGCTGAGATCTAAAACCAGCTGCACATTGGCATCTGACTGCAGCAACGCCCGCTGGATATCTTTCACCAGCTCATTGATGAGCGTATCGTCTACAAAAACGGCTTGGGTAATCTTCTTCAGCGTGTTCTTCAGCGAATCGCCGAGCTTCTCGAGAACCATGAAGAAGAAAAAGGGCAGAGTTTATTTAAAGATAATGGTCTTCGGCAAAAAAACCATGCACCTTTACGAAGCTCGGTCTCCCCCGATTTCTTCTGGAGCGGAACGTACTGAGAGCTCAATAGTTGAATCTCTTTTCGTAGTCTTTATGACCAAACCATTCCAGAATTATGCTTACTATCTTTACTTCGTCACTTTCAATAGTGTAGACTAATCGCCAAGCACTTGGTAAATCGTATTTCCATAAGTTGGTGATGTTGTATTTTTGAACATATTCTTTTGGCCAAAGCTTTCGGGGTATTTTTAGGCCACACGTTGGGTTCTGCTTCAAGTCATCAAGAGCCCTATCAATAAATTTGTACAGTTGCTGATCCTCAAACTTCCCTTCTTTAAGATATTGGAATTGTTCTTTGAGTTTCTGGGTGATAAAAGCGACGTGACTCTGTTTGTTCATCGTACCATTAACTCCTCTTTGATTAATCTTTTTATTCTTGCCGGATTAAAAGTCCAAATAACACACCCCTCTTTATCAATAATTATTTTCCCTGATTGTTCTAGGTAATCTAAAATAACTTGAAAGGTTTGATACATCATTTTTTTAGGAAGCTTCTTCCAGAGCTGATACTTGCCACATTCTTGGCTATGTTTTTGAAGAGTTTCCTCTACCATAAATACGGATTCCAGTGTGGGGCTGTGTAAAATTGTTACCCGTTCCATTGTTATATATAGTTATATAAGACATTTTATTTAAATCTTTCGTTTTAATATTTCCGCTAAATACCGGATGGTGGGAAGTTCCCATTGTAGCGTATTCTGTTAGAACTTTTGAAAAGAGCCGGTGGCTAATAGGATAGTTCTATTTGCGGCGTTTATCAGAAATATAAACGGTACCCGCTTTCCGCTGTACTTCACGCAAAGCAGCTTCACCAGCAGCAATGATCGGTTCACCCTCGGCGAGCCTTTTCTCCACTTCTTCTTTAGATAAAAAAAAAACTCTTTCGTAAGGTATTCCCCCTTGACGACAATATGCTTCCGTAAGCCGTTCAGACTTCTGCACGTCTTCTGCCGTAAGCGACCGTTGCTGGCGATCATCATCGTTTATGCCGGGAGAAGAAGGCTGCTCATAGAAAACTACTGCATGCCAAGCAACCGAAGAATTTTGTATTATCTGTGGAGGGGACACTACGCGTATCCCTGATTCGAGGAATTTATTAACTTCTCCTTCTAAACCCTCTGGTGTAGCATAAGTTTCAACACAATGAAATACTTTCATTTTCATAGTCAACACTTCTTCACGATTTATTTGACCTCCTCCCCAACCATAAATGGTGGGGATTCCTACGACGAGAGTCTTTGGCGTCATGAGCCCTGTGGTTTTTTACGTATTCTTTTGCGGTCTCCAGAGTGATGTGTCCTATGGAAGCCATAAAC
>JAUYQE010000132.1 GCA_030695605.1 Nanobdellota archaeon | reverse complement strand
GGAATGATGAGAATATCCTCATTATCCACGATGAGGCTATTGCGCAGCAGTTCTTGGCCGAGTTTGAGAAGGTCTATGCGGAGGCAGTTTCGGGATAACAGACTAACGCCTTGCCACAACAATCTTTAAAAACTGCCTTCCGCTCCTTGCTCCCATGGCTATAGACTGGCAGAAAATTCAGGATAAATGGCAGAAAGCCTGGGTGAAAGCGGAGCTGGGCAAAGCCAAATTCCAGAAAAACAAATAGAAATTCTTCATGATTTTTGCCTATCCGGGCATTTCCGGATACCTGCACGTAGGGCATATGCGTGGCTTTTCGTATACGGACGCCATCTGCCGGTACGAACGATTACTGGGCAAAGAAGTGCTCTTTCCCGTAGGAACGCATGCCTCCGGCAATCAGGCTATCGCTTTTGCCAAGAAAGTGGAAAGTAAAGACGAAAACTGGCTCGCCTATCTCCGGAAAAATGGCTGCCCGGAGAAAACCATTTCCAAGCTTGCTGATCCGAAAGAAGTTATCGCTTTCTTCAACGACGTGTACGTGAATCACTATTGGAAGAGATTTGGCTTCCTCTGTGATTGGGAGCGCTTTACCTGTACGACCTTTCCCGATTACGAACAGTTCATCCACTGGCAGTTCCAGAAGCTGCAGCAGAAGGATTTGCTAGTGCAAAAGCCCTACTTTGCCACGGCCTGCACGGTTCACGGCCCCGTTGCCGTTGATCCTTCAGAGACGGATATTTCGAAAGGAGGGAACGCTGAGAAGCAGGAATATACGCTGCTGAAGTTTGCGTTGGGTGATGACTTCCTTGTTGCAGCCACACTCCGACCAGAAACCATCTTTGGGCAGACGAATCTTTGGATAAATCCGGAAGCGCACTATGTGCGCGTTGCCATCGAAAGCGAACGTTGGATTATGAGCCGGCAGGCGGCAGAAAAGCTGCAGTACCAGAAAGACGATGTGCAGCTGCAAGAAGACATCGATCCGAAAAAGCTGCTGGGAAAAATGGTAAAAGCGCCGGGCCTTGACCGGGAGATTCCGATCTTGCCCGCATCGTTCTGCAATCCGAAGGTAGGAACGGGCATCGTTACTTCTGTTCCCAGTGATGCGCCGTATGATTATGTTGCTTTGAAGCAACTGCAGGACAATCTGCATGTTTCGCATCGCTACGGGCTGAATGAGTACCTCTTTGCCGAAATCGATCCGATTCCCATCATTGCGATGGAAGGCTACGGCGAATTTCCGGCAAAAGAAATTGTCGAAAAAATGGGCATTACGTCCCTCGACGATCCAAAGCTGGAAGAAGCCACGAAAGAGATCTACAAAAAAGGCCATCATACGGGCACGATGCGCCAGAATGCCGGGAAGTATGCCGGTGTAAAAGTCGAAGAGGCCAAAGAGCGTGTTAAAGCGGAGCTGTTAGAGAGAAAAGAAGCCGATATCTTTCACGACCTCAGCGAAGAAGTTATCTGCCGCTGCGGTAATCCCGTCGTTATCCAGCGCATTGATGACCAGTGGTTCATCCGCTATTCTGATCAGGAATTGACAGAACGGAGCAAAGAGCATGTGCGGGAAATGACGATGTATCCGGAAGAGTATGGAACGCATTTGCCGGGCATTCTTGACTGGTTTGGCGATCGGGCCTGTGCACGGCTGGGCAACTGGCTCGGCAGCAGGTTTCCCTTCGACGAGCGCTGGATCATTGAGCCCATTAGCGATTCGACGCTGTATCCCGTCTACTATATTGTCGCCAAGTATGTAAATAATGGCGTGCTGGCAGTTTCCGATTTGACGGAAGAATTCTTTGATTACGTGTTCCTGGGCAAAGGCAAAAAGAATGAAAAATGGGCTGCGGTGAAAGAAGAGTTTGACTATTTCTATCCGCTTGATCTGAATCTCGGTGGAAAAGAGCACAAGACGGTGCATTTTCCCGTTTTCCTGATGAACCATGTAGCCGTGCTGCCGGAAGAGAAATGGCCGAAAGGCATTTTCGTGAATTGGTGGGTGACGGGCAAAGGGGGCAAGATTTCCAAGAGCAAAGGCGGCGCAGAGCCGATTCCTGATGCGATTGAAAAATACGGTGTGGATGCCATGCGCCTGTACTATGCGCACAGCGGCAGCCCGCATGCAGACGTGATATGGGAAGAGCAGGACGTTTTTAACTACAAGCGGACATTGGAAAGAATTGCGGCGTTGGTTGATGAGCTGAACGCGGTTCGTAGCAAGAAGAAGCAGGCTATTGATGATTGGCTGCAATCCCGCTTCCATGGGCATCTGCATGCTATCGGTGAAGTCATGAAACGCTATGATTTACGAACGTTGGCCTCTTTCACGTACTATGCGATTGCTGACGATCTTCGCTGGTATCTCCGCCGCGGGGGAGCGAACAAGCAGGTAGTTTCTGAACTGTTGGTGCACTGGTGCCGGCTCATGAACCCGATAACGCCGCACTTGAGCGAGGAGCTGAATCCGGGCAAAGAACTGGTTTCTGCTGCCCGCTGGCCGGAACATCAGGAGATGCTCGTGTCGCTAAAAGCGGAAGCGGGCGAGGAGTTAGTCAAAAGAACACTCGAGGGCATGCGGGAAGTGGTGAAATTAGCCAAGATAGAAAAGCCCAAAGCGTTCACGCTCTTCATTGCGCAGGAATGGCTGTATGAGCTGTTTGCCGTGCTGAGCAAGGAGATTGCAGTTACCCGCAATATGGGCGAAGTCATGAAGAAAGTCCTGGACGTCGAGGGCTTAAAAGTTCGCGGCAAAGAAGTGAGTAAAATTGTGCAGCTGGTGGTAAAAGATCCGGCGAAACTGCCGCGGGTGGTGCTGTCACAGGATGGGGAATTCGCAGCCATGAAAGATGCACAAAGCTTTTTAGAGCAGGAAAGTGGCTGTGTCGTGAAGATTCTTCGGGCAGAGGATAGTACACATCAGAAAGCCTCCTCGGCCTTGCCCGGCAAAGTGGGGATTTTGGTGGAGTAGGATAGAAAATATAGCGCTGCTTGCTGCCGCGTTTGAGTTTTTTTATCTCTCAAGTACCAACGTAATATTTTTTATAAAGAGGGCGGCATTCCGAATAGACTGTTCTGCCGGCTCTTTGTTGGCTTGGGGGATGGTTTGGTATGTAAAATGTCCTCGCTTCCACTTCTCGTCTTTGAATATTTCGAGGAGCTCATCGGCCCGCACCACCATTTTCTGATAGAGAGTTAACAAAGCGACGTCCAGCAGGCCGGTATCGACGCAGTGTTTTTTGAAAGCTTCATAGGTCTTTTTGTGCACGTCAGGCATTTCCGTCTTAATGCCTTTTGTAAGCAAAATCGCTTTTGCGGTGAAGAAAATGGCATAATACGCATGGGAAATGACGGCGCTGTAAAACGTAGCAGTTTCATCAACTTCCAGAAATTTCTTTGCATCCTTTTCTTCAGTAATTCTCTGAAGTATTTTTGCAATGAGCAGCTCGTTCCCTCCTCTTTCAAGATAAACTCTCGTCAGTAAATCCACGTTCAAGGGCCTCACTCAGTATATGGTAATACACCTCAGCTCCGTAGAGGAGAAATGTATTCTGAACGATCTCTTTCCCATAATTTGCCTCTTTATTGATAAGCATTTCTAAAAATTCTGCTTTTTTGAAGACGTAGAGGTGAATCTCCGGAATGCTCAGCTCACAGGTTGATCGGAGCTGGGCATATACCCGCTTCGTATCCGCTGCATCATCGATGATGAGAACCACATCAATATCCGAGGTTGTTTTCTGCGTCTTCTTTACATAACTGCCGGTAACCAGCAGCGTATAGAACGGCGTCGGCACTTTCGCTGCCGCTTTCTGGAGTGTATCATATGGCAACCACGGCTTGTTCCAGGCCAGATGTTCCGAGACCATGCCGGCGTATACCTGCGCTTTCAGGCTTTTATAATTCCATCGGTAGAGCAAGAGATTTCCTATTTTTTCCTCTTGAACAATCTTTTCTTTCACCAGTGCTTTAAGAATGGTGAAGACATAGCTTTTAGACGTTTTTTTGGAGAGCTCTTGGATCTCTTTAAACGTAAATCTCTTCCAGGGCTGGGCAATCATTGGCCAGAGTATTTGGTGTTCTTTCTTCAGCATTTTACCCTATTTTTAGGACTATTTAGTCCTATTTTTAGGAACTATAAAAATCTTTCGCTGTTCTCGTTGGAAAAAGTAGGGTTCTTGCTGGAGTAGAAAAGATTACAACTCCGGAAACAGCACAACATCTATAAGTTCATTTACTGGTATTGTTTGCGGTAACAAGATTTCTGGAACTTGATAATCGCCGTCGTATTCTGTAAGACGTATTGTTGATGCCGCGTATTTCCTATGAGCTTCTTGTAATCGGGGATTCGACTGGTCACTGCAATAAAAATCGATCCCAACCTCTGCAAGTCTTTGGGGTGAAAAATGAACATGTTCCCGTATGAATGCGTTCTCTTTGTCTACAATCGGTACCTGTAACATAACTTCAGCCCCTAAAGTATGAATTATCAGTTCTCGCATTGAGCCAGAGCTCACCCATCCTTCATGATAGTGATGGGGGATGCCTACGAGAAAATACCATGGTGGGCTTTGAATGCGATCCGAAAAGATATACTCCAATGAATTGGGAAGCAAGAACCCGGTTTCTTGAATCTTTTTCCAATTGTTCCAAGACGTATAATGCATCATGCTGTCCATCGTTATTCTCCAAAGCTCCTCACATGCCTTTCCGGATTTTCCACCAGCACCAATCCACCCGGCGTTCGGTGGTACGAATAAAAAGTACGTCCAGGCATTCTTTCAAAAGCCTGTTCAAATATTCTCAGATTTTGCCGGGAATAATACAAAGCCTTATCCTTCAAACTCTCCGTAAAAATACTGACTTTGTATGGTTGCCCATCCTGAACAACTTCATTAAATACCGTATTAGCTCGACTATTTACGGGTGCAGCGTGCACAAAATGCTGATCTCCCAAATCCGCTTCATACCCGAGAACAAAAAACAATGCTCCTTGATATCTGCAACAGCCGGCT
>JAUYQE010000131.1 GCA_030695605.1 Nanobdellota archaeon | reverse complement strand
GCCGTTCCCTAGAAAAATAAGCGCCGCATCGGCTTCAATAGTAATGGTGTTATCGTATACTGCAGTCATATAATCACCCACCAGTTTAATACAGAGAAGAGATACTTTATAAACATTCCTTGAGAAAAATTACTTATTTTTCTCGGCTGCTTTCTGCGTTTCTGGTAGTGGCTTCTCGGCAGCGACTGCTTTCTTCACTTTCTTCTGCTTCCTCGGTCTCGGCGCGGTCTCTTTTGCTTTGCGCTCCCATACCGGCCAGCCGGATTTTTCGAAAGCTTTTTTCACGTCCTCGTGAGAGGCTTTCTCCTTCAACTCCAGTGCCTGTGCCAACGGCTCCAGATGCTTGAGATTGACTTTCTTACGGCGAACATTGCCGTCAACCAGAACAAAAGCATCATCGAGCTGCTCGACAACCACGCATTTCCTTCCGGCATCCCGGCCAGCGATCTTGACGCATACCCGTCCGACAGAAAAGATGCTCATGGGGTAGACCTCGCCCGTTGTTTCAGAAAGGCTCGCATGCAGGAAGAGCAGAGCACGCCGCCATACGGCCGTTCTGGCCTTTTTGCCGTCTTCGGCATATTCTGCATCTTGAAAGGGAGTTCATGGGGAACTCCTAAGAGTACTTTTCCACAGGAGCCGCATTTCGGTTTAGCCGGCTTTCTGCGGCGATAATGGACAACGGTGCTTCCGCCCGGTGTCTTTACAAAGACTCTCCGGTACGTTCTTGATTTGTGTTTTCCTTCAGGCATTTTCCATAAACTCCAGGCAATTCAGAACATCCTGATCCGAGTTGCCTCTAAGATCGTGTCCACGAGGGATAAATGATCAGACCGGTATTATTTTATAAACGTTTCCCCAAAAATTTTTCAAATTATCCCAAGGCCTCTTTAATACACTTTCAGCACTTTCCGGAGCCCGATGCTAAAAACAATGGAAAATAAGACATACCATCCTAACCACGTCGGCTTCCAGCCTAAGAGGCTAAAATTCGGCCCAGCCGGGCGGAGCGTCGTATAATCAATCTGAATATTTTCCAAATCTGCATGCGGGAAAGGGGACACGGCATTTTCATATTGAACGGCTGTAGTTACCAGCACATCTTTTGCCCATTCCTGCTCGCCTTTTTTCACTTTTAGCTCATGTTGCCCTTCCGTGCTCTTCATGCGCCAGCTAACCGTGCGGTCAGAGATCTGCTGCACCGCGTCGCTGAGTAATTCTGTGCCTTCGCCAACCAGCAGCTCCGCATCGCCCGTTACGCCTTTGGCAAACGTTGCCGTAATGCTATACGTTTCCCCGGGGAAAATCGGCTCGAAAGCCAGATGGTCCGCCATCCAGCCAAAAAAGAGGAAGAGCGGAATCATGGTAAACAGCATGGGCTTGAACGACAGTTTCATATAATCCATATTTTTCCGCATGGACTCCTTCTGCACCTGCATCATTTTTTCGGGCTGGGAACGCAGCTCTTTCATCTGCTTCTGGTAGGCTTTCTGCTCTTCTTTCAGCGCTTTCATCTTGGCCTGATCAGAAAAGAACTTGTATGCCAGTGTAATCAGCAGCGAAACCACTAACGCTAGCAGCAGGACAACTAAGAACGGGCTGCTGTTCAGCAGCGGCTGGAGTATGGGATTCAGAACAGGATCTAAAAAAGACATGGTAAACTGCCTCAGTGGAGAACTTATTTATAAAATTGTTGGAAGAGTTTATCGAAAAGGAACTATTTGAAAAAAATGCCCGTCGGTTCGGTCCCCCGACGTCTTTTGAATCTACCCCATAAATTTCCTTACCGCAGGATGAACATCCAAGTCACAACTTTTTGAGCTCACTGCGCTCGTCAAAAAATTGGCAAAAATCCATTCAAGTGGGGCTTCACAACGTTCAGCCCCACGACAGATTTGCCACTTCACTCCATAAACTTTCTCACAGCCGGATGAACATCCATCATATGCTGCTTGGCAATCTCTTCATACAGCTTGTAGATGATCATGACCGCCAGGAGGATTCCCGTGCCATTCGACAAAGCGCCCGTCAAATCCGCCAGCGCCGCCAGTAAGCCCACTGCAGCCCCGCCGACAATGGTCAACGGCCAGATATACCGGCTAAGAACCCGCTCCAGGATGCGCTCATCCCGCCGAAAGCCGGGTATCTGCAATCCCGACGCCAGGATCTGCTGCGCCTGATGCTTCGCGTCCATATTCGCCGTCTGCATCCAGAAAATGCTAAAGATGGTGGCGCCGACCATGAATACCACGACGTAGAGGAGAGCCTGCGCAACCATACTAAAAGTAAAACTTCCTTGGATGATGTTCTGCACCACATTAGGCGGGCTGAGCCAATAGACCAAGCCGCTGATCGGCGTACTGCCCGAAAACGTTCCCAGAATCGGATAGCCCCACCGCTCCAGTAATGTTGCAAAGAGCTGCACGTTCGCCATAAGCGCTGCCACCAAAATGACCGGAATATTCGACGTATAAAAGAAATTCAGCGGCCAGCGGATCCCATACCCCCGGACCCGGCCAAAAGATAAAGGAATTTCTACTTTCATGGACTGCACATAGATGCAGATAAGGAAAACAGCAATAGTTGAAATGACGGCGGCGATCTGCAACGCTGCCGTCGTCACATCGCCAAAAGACAGCGCCTGCAAAAAGGCTGGAATGGCTCCTGCCGCAATATCCGGATTCGTCGGAGAAGGCAGGAAATTAAATGCGCGGATAAAAATCTGCTGCATGACGCCGGCGACGATAAACAAGCTTATTCCCGAGCCAAAGCCCCACTTGCTGATCACTTCGTCCATGAACATAATCAGCAGCCCACCGAGAATCAGCTGGAAAATCAGCAGGAGCTGCAGCTGCCCGTAAAGAGGAGTGCCGCTCAAGGCTGCAGAGGGCGCTAGGCCGCCCATTAAAACATAAATCCCCCCTTCAAAGATGATGAAAAAAATCGCCAGCAATTTCTGCAAGCCCTGAAACCGCTGCCGGCCTTCCGTCGTGGTCATATTGAGCTTCAGAATGCCCGTGCCCGCCAAGAGCTGCAGGACGATGGACGCCGTAACCAGGGGGCCAATGCCCAACGAGATAATGCTTCCAAACGATGCACCGAGAATGATAGAAAGGAACTCAAACTGCTGCAAGGAATTTTCTCCCAAGCCGAACAGGGGCACTAAGCCCAGAACAAAAAAAAGAACAAGCGTAATCAGCGTCCATTTCAGTTTCTCTTTGAATGGCAGGAGCTTTTTCTGTTTCGGCCCCCGAACTTCTGGCAGACTAAACAGGATGCGATCAAGGATTGCCATTTTTCAGAGGACTCACCACAACGCGGAAAGGTGTGAGGAAAAAGCTTTCTTCCTCATTCTTCTGCTGCTTTTGCAGGCGCTTTTGATGCCGACTTTTGAGGAGCTTCAGCGGTAAGGACTTCCCCGCCGGCAGCTTGGACTTTTTCCGCCGCTTGGGTACTGCAATAAGCAACCGTAAACTTAAACTTTCCGCTTACGGTGCCGGTACCGAGGAGCTTATCGTATCCCAACGCTTTCAAGTCAATAGCCACCACACCGCTTTCCTGCTGGGCTTTCCCTTCTTTCAGCAGATGGGAAACAACCGCTTTGGTAAAGAAACCCACATTCACGGCACGAATCTGCACCAGGCGGCTTCGTCTGCGGAATCCGCGCTCTGCCCCAATGCGCTGCTCGGGCAGCTTCAGCCCGGCTTTCTTGTGTCCGGCGCGCTTTCCCGTTCCTGCCCTGCCCTTGCCGCCCCGGCTGCCTGCTCCTCTGCGTTTCTTTCCCGAGCCGCCGCCATGGCTTCTAGAGCCGCGGTACTTAACGACTTTCTTTCTTCTGATGACGACCATGTTAGTAGGAAAGACCTCCCATCATTGAACCCAAAACTGATCCAAAAGCCAGGAAGAAAAATATCATGGCCAAGAGAGCGAGCAAAAAAATGACCGCAACAGGGATAACATACATAAGTATTGCTTTTGTTCTTGAAATCCCATGTACTTCTTGCGTTCCGATAATCAAGAGGATTAAATACCAAATTATGCCAATGAAAGAAAAGAACGGAATCCATCCCAAGAGCATTGCTGGTGTTCCTGCATACGCTCCTAATTCATATGTTTTCACATAGCTGTTCTTTCCTCTGAAAATTAAAATCCATAGATGCAGCAAGCCTGCAAAGAGAAAACTTAACCCCAACCCCAAGATGTAGGTAAAAACAGCGTTGCCCATTATCCAGCCGACGCTAAAAGTACCCAAAGGGCCATAAACCGACCCTAGCATAGGCATCACCGTTTCAGCCCAAAAACGAAAAGCAGGAAGGAGAAGTATTCCAACCAGAAGCCCGAGAAGCGTCTGGACAAGCGAAAGGAGTGCAAAGTACCCAAACGCAAATCTCAAGTGCTCTTTTCCTTTTCCGACATTCCGGAAAAAAGCAGTCGGCTCAGTTACAACCCGCTTGATAACTTGAAAGATATCCATTGTTTTCACCAGCTTATAGCATCCTCTTCAACAGATCATTCATCTTCTCGCCCCGGTAACCGAGAGCCCCACCAGCGCGGAAAGCGACTTTGATGCCTTTCCGCCCAAAGCCTTTCTGCGGCGGCTGCAAGGAAAAGTACGGCTTGTACTTCTTCCCATTGTAGTCGAACGTGCGGCGATAGGTATATTTTCCTTTGCTATCCGTTAATCTCCCTTGATACAGTTGCCCGCGCTTTTCCACCAGCTCTCTTTCGATTTCCAACGTGATTTCTCCCCAGGTCAGATAATCCTTAGCTTGCTGGAGCATGCCCCGTACACTAGGCGTGTCGGCAACGACAACGCAATGGTTCTTGCGGTCCAGGCGGAGCAAGCGCAGCGTCCCTTTGACGACCTCCCGCCCTTTAGCAACACCGCGGACTAAAACAATAGCGAGCTTCTTGGTATTCTTTTCCGAAACAGGAGTGGGAGTTGCCATGGTGTTTTTCTCTATGCAGGAAGCGTACTGGCCCCCGCAACGGTTTGATCTTCCGGCATGACACTATTCGTGTCCTCAATGCCTTCCGTTTGTTTAAGCTTTCCTTCAGCGAGGCCGAAAGCAGCAACGTCCTCGGGCCGTATTTTCACTTCTGAAAGCTTTCGCAGCGCATCCATCAGCGCCATAACGCTGTTTATCTTTGTGCGGGTCTGCCCCCGACTCTTGCTCCAAATGTCTTTTATCCCGGCCAGTTCCAACACTTTGGCACACTCCCTCTCGATACATAATCCTTTCCCTTTGGGAGCGGGGAACAACAGCATACGAACCGATCCACATTTTCCCTCAACAGCAAAAGGAATGGATCTCGGCTCTTTGGAAGCCGATTCCCAGCTGCCGGAGCCGCGCCGTATTTGAATTATATTTAGACGGGCTTTCAGGCGGGCCTTATCACGGGAAGGAACGGTTTCCTTGCTCTTCCCAAAGCCTATGCCCACATAGCCATTTCTATTGCCGACGACCGCACAGACAGTAAAATGTGGCTTATTCCCCTCCTGTGTCTTCTTCTGCGTCTGGCGGAAGATTCTGCGCTGCCCGCCGCCAAACTTTCCTTTGGCCTGCCCGATAAGCAGCAACTCTTCTTCAAGATTCGGTAACAATGTATCAACAATCTCCGGCTCCAGAATGCGTTTGCCAGAGGCAAAGATTTCCGCAATATCAGTAATAATGCCCGCTTTCACTTTCTTGCCGAGCTCAGTAACGGGCTTCCATTCGTGCTCCGGAGCAGGAACTTCTTTTTCTTGAAGGATCTCCTTCGGCACTTCTTCTGGCAAGACTTCTTCAACAACTACGGGTGCCGGTTTTTCGTTTGGTGTGGTCATTTATTAAGTGATATTTTTTTATTTATTTTTTTCCTTTCTTCGTTTTTTCCTGGTGCTCCTGCTTTGGGGAAACACCCAGCTTCTGGCAGAGCGCTTCCCACTGCTCGGGCAGGCTCTCCACACGGAGGCCATTTTTTAAATATTCCGCAAACTGCGGAGCTCTACCCTTCTCTTCCTTCTCAGGCACCTGTGCCGCAAAAGCCGCAATATGCTGGCCGCGTAACCGTTCCGGCGAGGGAAAAATCGCTTCCCCATGAGGAATGCGCAGCCCCGCATCCAGAGCCCCCTGCAAAAAAGCAAAGAGCCTTCCCCGGGGCAAAGGCGTTGCCAGCCCCGTGTCAAGGATAGCTTCTGTTTGCCCTTTGGCCAGGGCCGCTTGGGCAGCAAGAGCCCCCATGAGGTATGCTGCAGGAAGATTGGCAGCAGAAAACTTCCAGCCGAGTTTACGCAGTGCGGCTGCATCTACTGCCGCTTCTACGCGATCTCCGGAAGGCTGAAAGGTTACGAGCTGTGCCCGGATCTGCTTATTACTGAAACGGACCACGAGCCGTGGCTTTCCTGATTCCAGAAGCCGCCGGCGCTTGGCGTAATTCGTCCGGCCTTCCCGTTTCCTGCGGTAAGCTACAGGTTTTGTTTTGGTATGGATCATGGTATTTTGTTTTTATGGTGCGTTTTTATTGTCTTTTTTATTCTATAAGCCCGTCGCTATTTTCCTCTCTGCGGGGAGCGGCTGTTTTTTAAAGAGCTGCTGTTCCGTCAAATACAACTTCAGGTGGCGCTTGTTTCTGAAAAATCCGCCTTTGGACTTCCGATACAATTGCCGATAATCAGTTAAATCCAATAGCCCTTTGTCCCGGAGCATCTTCAAAAAATTGCGCTGGACGCGGATTTTTGCCATCCATTGCTGCTTTCTTGGAACGGTAGCGTACTTGGCTCCCCGCTGGCTGCCTCGGCCTTTCCGCCGGCCTTTCCGTTTCTGCACGGCAATCTTTCGGGCTCGCC
Source organism: Nanobdellota archaeon (assembly GCA_030695605.1). GTDB lineage: Archaea > Nanobdellota > Nanobdellia > Woesearchaeales > GW2011-AR9 > JAUYQE01. Next base: position 469 of record JAUYQE010000131.1, on the reverse strand, counting down.
CTCGCGATTGCTCCGAAGAGGCAGACTGATAGATTTTTCCGACGGCAATCAGCCCCCGCATATCCGAACGGGTAATCGCTTTCGTCACGTCTTCCAACGCATCAGCGCGGAATCGGATTTTCCCGGGCGAAGTCTTCAGTATTTTCGCCGCCAATCGTTTTTTGGTGTTCATGGGAGTAAATGATTTTGCGTGAATGAATTTTTTTGTTTTTTGCAGGCCATCTTTATTGTCGTTTGGTGATGGTCTGTTCCATCATCTTTCGCTCTTCTTCACGCTTCTTTTCCAGCTCGCTTGACGCTTCTTCAACAGCTTCGGCTGCTTTCATGTTTTCTGCTTCTGGGGCTTTTTCACTTTTTTTCTCTGATGCTTTATTCTTTTCCCGTTCCGCAGCTTTCTGGCCTTTCTCTTTCAGCTTTTCCCCTTTCCGCTTTTTCCGCTGCGCAAAGGCTTCTTCAAGCTCCCGGAGCG
>JAUYQE010000129.1 GCA_030695605.1 Nanobdellota archaeon | reverse complement strand
AATTGGGACGTAAGATTTCCTAAAGGCATTCCTTTTCCTGATTCTTCTGTTTGATGATTGGAGAGGATGATTTGTATTAGCCAAAGAACCTGCTTATCCTGAATCTTTTGGCTCAAGATTGAAAAGAGGATAGAATGGTCTACGGTTTCAAAATAATGGCGAATATCGGCTTTGAGAACATAACAATGACGGGTATGCCCTCTCGAAACTATCTGAGCAAAATGTTCAAACCGTTCTATCGCTTTGAGCGTACCTTTGCCTTTCCGATTAGCATAGGAATCAAAGATAAAGCTTTTTTCAAAGAGCGGCCCAATAATATTACAAATAGCATGATGAACAACTCTATCGCGGAAATCGGATTTGCTGATTTTTCGTGTTTTTGGATCACGGAGAACAAACGTCTCCAGCGGTCTTGGCTGGTACGTTTGGAAGAAAAGCTCAACCTGAAGTATTTGCAGGTTTCTTTTTAGATGTTGTTCGAACTCTATGATATATGGCTTGAGTGTTTTTCCCTGTCGCGCTTTGCTGAAAGCTAATTCCAGGTTTTCGTAAGAACAGATTTTACTGTATAGCTCATTATCTGCCATAAGAAGATTGTCCCAGCGGCAAGAGTGGGCTATTCCGACCAGACGGCCATTGTTGTTGTTAAGGTTGTTGTTACCATTAACGTTCGAATTGTTGTCAATTCTATCGAGCACCAAGGACCGCCCAAAGTAGCCTTTTCACTTTTGATTAGCACTGCCACTTCAGATGCTCAAAAAACCACTGTTTTTTGGCAACTCCTTACAGAGCCAATAGCTGTCGTGGCTGTATTTTATAACAACTTTCGTTGCCGTAGTGAAAAGACGTGTAGTCCAGCTCTTCTCTGAGCTGGGACAACTAATAGAAATGAGGAGAAATATAAAAAAGTAATGGAAAAAGAAATTTATTCTAGTGTAACGCCGCTTACCGGCGCATACACTCTGCCGTTAAACTCAAACGCTTTTCCCGCTTCAAGGGCAGACTGCACTCGTGTTTCCAATGCTTTTTCGCGCGCAACGTGCGCCTCCGGCGCTACCCCGACCAGACGGCCACCGTCGCCGTTAAGGAAGTCGTCACCATAAACGTACGAATCGCTGTCAAAACTAACGAGCACCAAGGACCGCAAGGTAGGAGTGCTTGGTTGTGATCTGTCAAAGTATAATCGCATAATATCGTTAATCTTTGAAACCGCACTCACCATCTGAGCATAAGATTGAACATCATTTCCTCTGTTCAGGTAATCCCAGGCTTTGGCAACCGCTTTGTGGGCTGGAACAAATTTTCCATCTTTAAAAACGTAGCCTTTTTCGTTGGCAGCTTCAACTTCTGCGGGGGTCAAATGAAGAGAGTGTTCTCTATCCGCTTTCAGTTCTCTCCACTGTTCTGGTTCTAATCGCAAAGCGCCATTGACTAAGTGGCTTTCTGCTGTGAGCTCTCGGAGAAGAGGTGAATCCAAAGTAAGTACTGCTCCGCCTTTTTCATCAGTGCCGGCGCTATCTCCAGTCCAGAAGTAGGTGTTAAAATTAACTGCTACTTCTTCGGGTGCATGTTGACGCCGATCAAGAAGAACCGCAATACCGGCGGGATGATACCCTGCTTTGACAAGGTCCGGCATTAAATCTAAAACTCTGCCGTTTCCAAAGTATCGATAAGGAACTACTTTTTCTGATGGTCCGCTTAGTTCAGGTGTCATGTTATTTTCCTCCTATATTGTCATTCGGGTGATATCACCGATGATCATTCTATAAGCCAAAAAGAGGGGCTATTTATAAATGTTTCGCTATTTAAAAGTAACAACGTCTTTGCTGTTCATTGAATCAGCACCCTGCTGCACTTTCGCCGCTAACGCTCCACTCGAAGCACATAATATGGAATCCAGACCTGTCAGGAAGCGACGGTTATCCCTTCTTTGAGAGCCGCTCTCACCGTCGACGATTCTTTTTTCTTTCGTTGAAATTCCGCGGGGGTATACGGGAGGATATCAATATCAATAAGCAGCTTCCAGAAGCGTACAATTTTGGCAATCCGTTGCAGCCAATGCATGCCCGCAAACTTTTTGGAAACAATAATAAAATCATAATCACTCTGTTTCCAGTCATCGCCCCGCGCTTTGCTTCCAAAAAGAATTACTTTTTCTGGCGCAAACTCTTTTTGTACCGCTTTCAGAAAAAGCTTTATTTCTGGAAAATCTTTTATTTTTTCATTAAGAGTTCCTTGCTTTCTTGAAGTGTTTTTCACGAGCACGTCACCCAAATATCTTCTTCAAGAAACTCACGGACGGCTTTTCTTCATGCAGCTGCTGGATCAATTCAACCTGCTTCTTGCTCAGCTTTTCCGGAACGGTGATGCGCACTTTGACCAACTGGTCGCCGTGCTCCTGGCCACGAACTGAAGGAAGCCCCTGGTCGCGCATGCGGAAGACGGTTTCGGATTGCGTCCCTGCAGGAATTTTCAGCAGCGCTTTTCCCGTTATCGTCGGCACTTCAATCTCATCGCCGAGAACGGCCTGCGTGAAAGAAATCGGCACGGTTATATGAATATCAAATCTTTCCCGTCGGAAATGCGGATGTTCTTTGACATGAATGATGACATACAAGTCTCCGGCAGCGCTGCCGTACTCGCCCACTTCGCCCTCACCCGCCAGGCGTAGGCGCATGCCGTCTTCGACGCCTGCGGGAATTTTAACGTCAATTTTTCGCTTCTCACGGACTAAGCCTTCGCCACCACAGGAAGTGCACGAGTCTTGGGGCAATTCCCCCCGGCTATGGCAGTACGGGCACGGCCCGGTCTGCTGGAAGATGCCGAAAGGCGTGCGCTGCGTGCGTTTCATATAGCCGGAGCCATGGCAGTGATGGCAGCTTTCGAATTTCAAAGCCCCTTTCCCCTGGCAGCGTGTGCAATGCACCAGCTTGTTCAGGGAAATAGTTTGCTCGGTTCCTTTCGCAACCTCTTCCAACGAAATTTCTGTTTCGTAGGCTAAGTCCGACCCTCTCCGGGAATGACGGCGTTTTCTCCCCCCACCCTCGCCACCAAAAAGCTGGTCAAAAATATCGTCAAAATTGCCGAACATGCCGGAACGGAATTGGGACATGACGTCCGAGAAATCATATCCCTGGAAGCCCTGCCCACCGCTAAAAGCTTCCGAGCCCAACTGGTCATACTGCTGGCGCTTTTTGTCGTCGCTCAGGACGGCAGCCGCTTCGCTGATCTCTTTGAATTTCTCCTCGTATTCTTTCTTTTTTTCTTCCGGCGCACGATCGGGATGGTATTGCAAAGCGAGCTTCTTGTACGCTTTCTTGACTTCTTCTTTCGTCGCGCTTTTGCCGACACCGAGGATTTTGTAGTAATCTTTGCTCATGGGGTCATACTCCGTACCGAGAGAGGTGATGACCCATTTTCTCTTTGGTTTTTTATTGCTTCATTTTCTAGCAGAGCTGCCAGCTCTTCCGGCTGAAAAGGCAGAAGTGAGAACATTTCTTTTTCCAAACGACCGGCTTTTTCTTCGTAGCCTCTCCAAACATCGTCCGGGCGGGGATAGCGTTCACGCAGATAGGCAAAGCGCTGCTCTTTAGGAACTACTTTTTCTTGGAAAATACGTAAGTCTGCATAACGGACTATTTTCTCTTCGATACTCAAAATGGCTTGGGGATTCCCTTGCCGGAGCAGGGCCGCAGCCAGTTCGGGAAAGTCATCTTTAAAGATGTCGTGGGCAATTTCTCCTTCGAATTTTCCGGCAAATTTTGCTCGCAGCATCTGCCACATAGCGATCTCTTCTTCGGAATAGATGTAGTGATGGAACCTGCTGCT
>JAUYQE010000127.1 GCA_030695605.1 Nanobdellota archaeon | reverse complement strand
CGCCGTAAATCGTATGATCTTCAATGCCCGGATCTTGCGGGAGATACGGCGGATTAAAGAGAATAGTGTCAAATTTCCCTGCGATATGCTCAAATAGGTCGCTCTGCAAAGCTTTAATCTTCTTTGCGGCAATCTTCTCTTTGGCGATTTTCTGCCGAAGCTGCGCAATGGTCTCTTTATCGATATCGACGGCCAAGACTTCTCGTACCCGGGGTGAAGCCGCAGCGGCAAAAGCCTGAATACCAGATCCGGTGCCCATGTCCAGCACGCGGCCGAGAGCATGTTCTTTTACCCATCTCTGCAGGAGAAAAGAGTCTTCAGCGGGTTCGTAGACTGCCATTTTCCTTCCGACACCGCTAAGATTTATAAAGAATTTGCCCCTTTCTTTTGCTCTGGGCCTGTGTGTCTTCGCGCAAACTTTTGGCAAGCAAAAGTTTGGATCAAATTCTTTCAAGAGGGGTTTCCCTTTGGTCAACCCCCCGACAAATTCCTGACTGAGCTTTTTCGGGTGAAAATATTTAAAAGACCAGCCCAATCTAATGCCCGAATGGGCCTGTGGTCTAGCGGCTATCTTTTAAAGACCGCACATGACAGCGCCCTTACACTCATCAGAGAAGTAAGGCGTTAATCCCCGGTTCGAATAGCCCAAGTACGCTCAAAGGGGGAACCCCTTTGGCGCACCAACAAAATCGTTGTTTTGTTGTGTGCGCTTGGCGAACGTGTTTCAAGTGGGGTTTCGTTTCGCTCAACCCCACGACAAACGTAAACCAGCAGAAAAGCACGAAAGTCCGGGCAGGCCCATTCAACTATACTTCCGGATCTTTCTTTTCCTCATTCTTCTCTTCGGCTGTTTTTGTTTTCTCCAAAGTTTCAGAGGGGACTATAGCCTCATTGACAACCGCTGCCGCCCCGCCTTTCGCTGTGGTTTCCCTTTTCTTAGAACTCATTTTCTGCCACACGTTCTCCCCCAGCTTTTTGGTATGGCTGGTTACTTTGACGATAATGCCACTGAGTGTTCCCAATGCGGCAATGATGGCTGTGATAGCTAGAGCGTTGTCTTTCAGCCACATCATCATAGTCTGTTTCTGCTTCTGGGCATGCTCCAAGTCTGCCGTAATATCTTCAACCGTTGAAGAGACAATGTCTAAACCGACCGCCGCCCCATTCAAATTACTGGTTAAGATGCTCTGCTGGGCATCCTGCAGGCGGCGCTTCACATCTTTAATGCTTTCAAAGACCTCAGCAACTAAGTAACCCTGCACTTTTTTGTCATAATAAGTGGTCTCCTGCGCCTGTACAGCTTCTTTCAGCTGGGCCAGCCGCTGCTGCAGCTCTTCTTTGCTATACGTAACAGCAGGAGCTACTTCAAAAATGACCGGAAAGTTCACGCCGGCAATTTTTAAAGTGGCTGTTATGGTGCCGCTGCGCAGGAATTGGGCTTTGAGATTAAGCGAATCTTCATCGCCGGCTTTGAGAACGGAAACGGACGTAGAGGAGAGGTGGCGGATCCCTGGGCCGACCAGTTTGCTGCTGAGATCGGTGACGGACTGTTTTCCTTTGTTCACCAAAATGATGGTAATCTCATTTTCCCCCTCTTTCACGGCGGCTGGGAAATAAGAGGTGATGTTCAATCCGGCAGCAGGATTCTCAGCAACAGAGATAATAAGGCTCTTCTTTATCGTATTATTCTGAGCATCGGTAGCGCCGACTACAACGGTATACGCCCCCGGCTCATCATAAGTGGTAACAGGATTTTGGTCAGGGCTGTCCGTAACCCCATCGCCATTAAAATCCCAAGCAAAGGTTACGGGTTCTTGCCCATCAGAGATGGCTGTAAAGGTAACGTCCAGCGGCGCTTGGCCGGAGAGAGGAGAAGCACTCACGGTTAGAGTAAATGGCTCCGCAGCAGCTTCACTGGTCATATTGGAAGAAGCATCTTCAGCTTGAACTATGCCGAAAGAAAAGGAAATAAGGAGTGCAACGATAAGCCAGCTCTTTCTCATGTTGAAAAGCGACGAGCCATTCTTTTTAAAGTTTTAGCGGGTGGAGTGCGAAAAGTAAGAGAGAACCGCCGACAGCCGCATCTTTTAAATACTCTTCTTTATTCTTTTTCCCCATGCAACAGCAAATCTTTGATATTCTCCTGAATCAGGAAGAAGTGACGTGGAAGACCCTTCTTTTTGATCTGGTAAAAAACGAGCAGATGGATCCGTGGGACATAAATATCACGCACCTTACTCAGCGGTACATCCAAGCCATCAAAGCCATGCGGGAGCACGATTTTCGCATTTCCGGAAAAATTCTCTTAGCCGCCGCTTTGCTCCTCAAAATGAAGTCTGCCCATCTCGTTGATAATGATCTCACCAAATTTGATGCGCTGCTCAACCAGACAGAAGATGCGCTGCTGGAAGAAGAGTTCTTTGACGAGTTAGCGGGCAAGAAAGTTCGGGGAAAAGAAAGCTATCAGCTCATCCCCAGAAATCCCCAGCCGAGGCAGCGGAAAGTTTCCATCAATGACCTGGTCGAAGCCCTGCAACGGGCCATGGCCTCCCGCCGACGGTTCATTGAACAGCATCGCCCCATCCCTTTTGTTCTTCCCAAAAAAAGCATGGACGTTCTGGAAGCCATCCGCGATATTTACCAGAAGCTCAATTATTACATCCAGAAAGAAAAAACGGAACGATTAGCGTTCTCTCGCCTCGTGCCCCCGCGGGCCGGGCGCCGGGAGAAAGTGATTACGTTCCTGCCGCTGCTCCATCTGGAAAACCAGCAGAAAGTGCTCATGGAACAAGAGCAGCATTTTGCTGAGATCTATGTGAAGCTGGCTAAAAAAGAGAATGGCAGCTCCAGCAGTGCCGCTTAGGCTAAAAAATCAGCATAAAGCTTTTAAAGATTGGTCAGGACTTCGGGTGGAGAGGGGTTTCTCGGTGTTCTCTAGGCGTAGAGTAAAGGCGTTCACGTCTTGCGCCGGTGAACTAATCAGTGATAATAACAAATCGCACCAACAACTCATCAGAACCATGAAATCAACAAAAGATATTCCTGTTCCCCAGAAAATTGTCGACCAAGTGGTGGGCCAGGACGAAGCCGTGCAGATCATCAAGAAAGCGGCTTTGCAGCGCCGGCACGTTCTCCTGATTGGCGAGCCGGGAACCGGAAAGTCCATGCTCGGGCTGGCGTTAGCCGAACTGCTGCCGAAATCAACCCTTAAAGATATTCTGGCCCTACCCAATCCGAACGACGAAAATAATCCGCTCATTCAGACGATGCAAGCAGGCACTGGCCGCGAAGAAGTGAAGAAATACTTTCTGGATGGCAAGCAGATGTTCCGCAACAACAATTTCCTGCTGTTTGTGGTCGCCATCATCACCCTCTTAGCACCGTGGTGGATCCGCAACCGGTACCAATCCGATATCATGTTTGCAGCATTTTTTCTCGGCGGCATCCTCTTTTTAGCGGTGTTCTCCATGATGCTCAGCATGGGCCAGCGCATGTTCGGCATGCAGAAAGTCATTGCCCCAAAAGTCATCGTCGATAATTTCGGGAAGAAAGAGGCGCCGTTCTTTGATGCGACAGGGGCACATGCGGGAGCGCTGCTGGGCGATGTGCTTCATGATCCGTTCCAGTCGCTAGGTGGTAGTAACAATGTTAAGACTATGAGTGACGAAAAGAATTTAGTAGAAGTAACCTTAGGAGATTTTGTAGATAAAAAATTAGAAAAAAATAAAATCAATATTTTGAAACAAGAAGAAAAGAACTATGAAGCAGTTTTCCTTCAAGAAAACAAGCCCAAGATATTTGGCGAAACAAATGGTTCCATTTCTCCAGTTGAAGTTTTATCATGCAACAGATATAATTATGTTGGCGAAATGATAAAACTGACAACTTCCGAAAACAAGGAACTCATCGTTACGCCAGAACATAAAATAGCTGTTTGGAAAAATGGAAAAATCACCTATGTGGAAGCGAAAGATATTGAAGAATGCAATGAAATAGTTTCTCAATCAGACGCAATTATAGACGAACAAGACATTATAAATTCTTATGATAGAAAACAGCAGGAACAATGCAAGCTTTATGGCGAATACCTAGAGCTTAAAGCACAAAATCCTACTTGGGGGTATAAAAGAATTTCCAAAGCGCTTGGACAATCAGAATCAAAGACGCGGTGGTGGCACGCTCAAAAACACATTCCCCAACCAATTCAAACTGTGCAATGGTTGCAGAAAAGAAAGCTGCTTCCTCTAAGAATAATTAACTCCAAGCTTCTCCTCATTGCGAAAGTCTTAGGAGCCACATTTGGCGATGGGGGGATTTTTGCGAACTTAAATGCTATTTTCCTTTCTAGCTCAGAATTAGAAGCAACGAAAGAATTTGGTAACGACTTAATGAGAATATTTGGTTATAGCATTGACAATAATATGAGAACAATTCGAGGAGGAAGAAATGGAACCTCTTTTTGTTATCAAAACACAAACAGAAATGTCATACGTTTCTTTATGGCGTTGGGCGCACCAATCGGTAATAAGACTAAGATAAACCTAATTGTTCCGACCTGGATAAAAACTTCAGAAGAAGCAGAACAAGAATTTTATGCCTCTTTATTCGGGAGTGAAATTGGCATTTCTGCTCATAAAAGCTGTGGAGCAAGAATTGAATTTGGCATAACGGGGGATGAGCATACTGAACTGAATCGTTTGCAATTTTTGGAAGAAGTTAAAGCCTTCCTAAACAAAAGAAGAGTTGAAATAGGTAAAATTCTTTCTTATAAGCGAAAAAACAAAGCAGGAAGTAAGATCTTTCGCATCGTCTGCTCGCAAAGATTCACCTCGAGTGAAAACTTCTCTAAAAATATAAACCTAAACTATTGCAAGTACAAAGAAGACAATCTAAAGAGATACCTTCAGAATTTTGTAGAGAGCACACGGGAAAAATATCAGTATTATGTTAATAGAGGGTATGGAGCACAAAAAGTCATGGAAAGACTGGAACTAAAGCCAAACGAGCTCTACTCCATTTTAAACAGTAAGGGAACAATAAGTGCATGAAACTTACAAAACAAACCATCACCAAAATAGAACGGTTTCCTTACCAAGGAAAACTGTACAATGTAACCACGGAATCGGGCAATGTCTTTGTAAATGGAATCCTCTGTAAAAATTCTGGCGGCCTGGGCACCCCCGCAAACCAGCGCGTGGTTGCCGGCATGATCCATAAAGCGCACCTCGGCGTCTTGTTCGTCGACGAGATTGCGACGCTCCATCCCCGAACGCAGCATGAGCTGCTTTCGGCACTCCAGGAAAAGAAATTTCCCATTACGGGGCAATCGGAACGCTCTGCGGGAGCCATGGTGCGCACGGAACCCGTGCCTTGTGACTTCGTCCTCATTGCTGCGGGGAATTTGGAGACGATAAAAAGGATGCACCCGGCACTCCGCTCGCGCATTCGGGGCTATGGCTATGAAGTGTACATGAATGAAACCATGCTGGATACGAAAGAAAACCGCCTGAACATTGCCCGTTTTGTCGCTCAGGAAGTGAAAAAAGAAGAAGGAAAAATACCCCATTTTTCACTGGAAGCCATCAATGCCCTGATCAGTGAAGCGCGGCGGAGAGCCAATCGCAAAGGGCATTTGACGTTGCATCTCCGTAACTTAGGCGGCTTAGTGCGGGCTGCGGGCGATCTGGCCAAAGAAGAAAGAGCGGACATCGTACTAAAGAAGCATGTCCTGGGAGCCAAGAAACTGGCCCGTGCTTTGGAACAGCAGATTGCGGACAAGCACATTGAGCGAAAGAAAGAATATGAGGTTATCGTAACGACGGGAAGCAGCGTGGGGCGAGTCAATGGCTTAGCGGTTATCGGCGGCGGCTCTGCCTATTCGGGAATTCTCCTGCCCATCGAAGCAGAAGTGGTTCCCGGCGGGAAGAAAACAGAGATCATCGCCACCGGAAAGCTTGGAGAAATTGCCAAAGAAGCGGTGAAAAATGTGGCGGCCATCATCATGAAGCACTTTGGCGAAGACATCCGGGAAACCAAAGACATTTTCGTCCAGTTCCTGCAGACCTATGAAGGGGTGGAAGGCGATTCGGCATCTATTGCAGTTGCTACCGCCATCATTTCAGCACTGCAAGGCATTCCCGTGAAGCAGTACGTAGCGATGACCGGCTCGCTTTCTGTCCGGGGAGAAGTATTGCCTGTGGGTGGCGTGTCCTCAAAAGTCGAAGCAGCTATTGATACGGGCATTACAACAATAATCGTGCCGAAAGTCAACCTGCAGGACATTGTCATTGAGCCAGAAAAAATGGCACAAGTCACTATTATCCCGGTTACGACCATTGCTGAAGTGCTCGAACACGCTTTAGACTGGCGGGGGCATGAAGAGCTTCGGGGGAAAATTCTGATCGCAGAGAAAAAAGCAACAAAACATTTAAAAACGAGCCCTAAGTCTTAAGCGCCATGGCACGATCACAAGAGCGTCCTCGAAGAAAAGCATCTGGTGGGCGATATCATTCCTTCCGGACAAAAAAGCGGCATGAGCTGGCAGGCTTTCCTGCCCAGACCAAGCTGGAAGCTGCCGAGAAGCAAAAAACGCGCCGAGTTCGCGGAGGAAGCCGGAAGTACATCCTGTTAGAAGCCAAGCAAATTTCAGTAGCTGATGCAAAAGGAAAAGTCACGAAAGCGGAGATTCTCAATGTCGTGGGCAATCCCGCGAACCCCCATCTCGTAAGGCGAAATATCATTACCAAAGGGGCAGTCGTGGAAACAAAGCTGGGAAAAGCTCGCGTAACCAGCAGGCCGGGGCAGCACGGCATAGTGAATGGGATTCTGGTTGCTTAGGAGTTTCTAAGAGGTTCTTTATTCTGTTCTATACGCAGCAACTTCCGTGAATCACCACAGTAGAAAAACGTATGCCGAAGCTGCGGCGTGTAAAAGGGCGAGGCGGACCGCCCGTCACAGGGCGGCGTGTTCGCTTTGCTCACCGCCTCGCCTTTTGAGCACGCAGGAATTCCACCGACACAGTCTTTTCTCCACCAATTAGAATTCGGTGGAATTCCCCGCGTCTGAAAGCCGGGAACGGATTGCCTCGTAAGAACTCTTTGAATCTTAGATCCTAACTTCGCCACTTCTTTGATTTTTCCGTAAGAAATAAGACAGCCACCCTATTTTCATGTTCTGGTGAGATACATGAAAAACAATGTGGCTGTCAGTATAGGAAGTGTAGCACTTATTGAAAAAGTTAACGATGAATATCA
>JAUYQE010000112.1 GCA_030695605.1 Nanobdellota archaeon | reverse complement strand
AAGCCATTGATGGGAATACTCTCCAAAAGCTGTGTTTTACTGTTGCAGATGATTATCCCCCCCAAGAGGGTTCAGAAACCGTTTTCCATAAGCCCGGTGAGCGATTACTTCGTGAAGTGGCTGATTTGCCCCATACGCTTTTGGCATTTAATCCCCAGCACCGCGTGCTAGCAACAGGAAGAGACTATCCTGCGCTTTGGGGACAGAAGAAGAGGTATACCCAAAGAATTATTGATTTACAGAATGGTAAAACCGCTTTATTCGTGATAGGAGTGCGGATTAAAAAAGGGTTTGGCCGCAGTGTATTCGAGAGTCCCGGTTTTGACTCTCTATTTTCCTACGATTTGGGCATTGACGATCTTTCCCCTGATCGGCAACGCGCGGATGAAGAGCAGGTACGATTAAAGATAAAAGCCCTTCTAGAAAATTGTCATAACCCGGAAATATATGAAACCATTTTAAAAGCCGCTTTTTCTGACCCCGAGAGAAATTTTGAAGAATATTATGCGTTGAATACTTCTTTTCATCCCCCGAACCGGCCTTTTGGTGAAGAGACTCCCTTTTTCTCTCACTCTCCTCTCTCAAAGGGGTATATCATGGAGAAATTTGATGTTCTCGGGAGTAAAACAAAATATGATCCTTTTGGAAAACTTTTGGACAGCCCCTGGACAAAGAGTTTTCATGCTGTTTTTGGAGAGAAAGCTGTTTTAGAATCGCCGAATTTGGAGGCTAATAATGATGCGCAAGTGTTAGGCTATCCGGTTATTCGGTTAAATCATCTCCTCGAACGCTATTTGAGAAATGAGGGGGTTAAAACTGCAGAGTATTTATTGAAGACCGAGAAAGAATACAAATGGGTTGCGAACGAAGCGTTAACAGAAGATGAGGGGGCACTATTAGCCCTCATTCCCGAAATTCATAGAGTGGTCTTGGGGTCAGACCTGGAGACTCATGTCCGGGTGTATGATGGACAGTGTTTTGTAACCAGAAGTGCTGACGGCCAGAAACTCCGCGTAGGTCAAGAAGTAGAAATGCTCGACAGGGGTTTTTATACCTCGCAAGATCCCGAAAATCCAGAACAGGATCTCATTGCTATCAAAAGGAGCACTTTAGAAACGAGACACGATTTTTTGGCAACCTACATTCACGAATTAGGGCATAAAGTCACCCGCAGTGGGGATTATCAACGGGAATTTACCGACTTTTTCGTCAACGCTTTAGCAAGGCTGTCTGCTTACTTTATGGAGAGAACGGCTGTTTCGTAAGAAGTTTACTCTTCCCATTCCTCTTCTTTTTCTTTCTCTTTCTTCTTCCGGAATTCTTCGGCATTCTCTTGGTTCACGAAGCGGTACATCTTGCCATCAATTTCTGCTTCTACGACATCATCAATCTCGAGCAGCGGCTCGCCCGTTAAAGCATCTTTGCCTAGTTGCCCGGCAGCAGTAGCGCCTTCTGCAAATCCTTCTTCCCAGGAATCTATCTCATCATCATCTTCTAATTTTTTGCGGCCTTCATCCGTGTAGATATCTTCATCTTCTTCCCCGTGTTCCATCCGCAATTCTTTTTCTTCCGGAGTCTCTTCGGGAACAATGCCCTGCTCTTCAGAAGGATAGAGTTCTTGCTCTTCCTCCTCCGCTTCGGCTTTCTTTTTGGAGGGGGCTGCTTTCTTCTTTGCCACGCTTTTCTTGGCTTGGGCCATGGGCAAAAGAAGCAAGGGGTGATTTAAAAGGATTGCGGTGGTCGAAGAGAGAACGGAGGAGTACAGTTTCCCATAACACCACGGCATCCTAAGCCTTTTAAAGCCCAGCATCTTTCTTAATGTTGATGGGCGTCCGGCAACTCTTTCGCATTTTTCAGTCTGAAACAAAAGCCTTTCTCGATATCGTCCGCCATCATCAGGAAGCGCTGCTGGACAGAAAAGATTCCGTCCCTGTTACCAAGAGTGCTTCTCCGGTGCTGCTCCTGCACGGCTATCTGGTAGGCGCTCCCTCACTCCTCGGCCAGGAACGGTATTTACGAAAAAAAGGCTTTGCCGCGTCCTCTCTTTCCTATCCGTTCTGGCAGGATTTGCGGAAAGTCCGGGCTTCTTTGGAATGGGAACTCGGAGAGCTCTGCTGGCAGTCTGGCCAGAAAGTTTCCCTGGTCGGCCATAGCGAAGGCGGCTTGGTGAGTTATTCTCTAGCCCAGCACCAGCCGGAATGCATCGACCGGGTTATCGCTTTGGGCACGCCGTTTCAGGGAACTCTGGCTGCGTATCTGAACTTCTTTGTTGAGAGCGCCCAGCAAATGCTTCCGGGCAGTTCCTATCTTCGAGAGATGGCAGAGCGAGGAGTTCCCGACGTTCCTGTTATCTCCATCTCCACGAAATACGACGAATTGGTTATTCCGTGGCACAGCGCGCTTCTTCCGGAAAGCCGGCACACGTACAATGTCGAATGTTCTTCCGTCGGCCATGGCGGATTGATCACGAGAACATGTTATCCACTGGTGGAGGAATGGCTGAGAAAAATTTATTTTGGGCAGTAAAAAGATTGTAGCACTGGACACACTGGACAGCTGCGGGTAAGGTATATAAACAACTGCTGCGCTCAATTTTCTAAATGAAGTTTACCAAAGATCTTGCGGCGGTTCATGGATATCTTTGTGGGGATGGCTATGTCGTTAAGAATCCCCCTCATCAAAAAAAGAAATATTACCGCATTGGTTTGAGAAATAAGAGTAGTATTCTTTTGAATGATTTCCAGCGGAAATGTGAGGCTGTTTTTAATCGGAGGCCTCATATCACAACAGAAAGATGCGAAGTACACAGTAAGGAGATTTATTATTACTTAACCAAAGAGTTCTCTTATTACTCATACGAATGGAAACTTCCTTCTCTCCCAAAAGAAAACTTGAAAGCTTGGCTGCGCGCTTTCTTTGATTGTGAAGGGTGGGTTGAGAATCAAGCAGGAAAAAGCAGACTGATAGGATTAGAATGTTGTAATCACCAGGGCATTTTTCAAATACAAGCTTCTCTTGAAACTTGTGGTTTGCATTCTCAGATTACAAAGAGAAAAGGAAGGACAATCTGGCGTTTAACAATCTGTGGGAAAGAACAATTAGAAAGATTTCAGCAAACAATAGGATTTCTCCATCCCGATAAACAACAAAAGCTACAAGAAGCTATTACATCCTATCGCGTT
>JAUYQE010000095.1 GCA_030695605.1 Nanobdellota archaeon | reverse complement strand
AATAGTGGATCAGCAGTAAATAATGTAAAAGCTGGGAAGCAGTTTGCAAGAACAGCTAGGGCTGTATTAGCGAGAGATATGTCTGCAGCAGACTCTAGAAATTGGTTCACTCTTGATGATATGCTAGAAGTTGCAGAAGCTTTTGGAATCTGTGGAGTGTTTCATTCTGACCGTAGTCATTGGAGACTGGTCCTGGGGGTTAATGTTCATGAAACATTAAAAGTATATGACCCATTATATAAAAAAGAGGGAAGCCACGTTTACTATTATAAGCCCCCAACAGATGCGGTTAGTATGCCTTCAAGAGATCTTCAAAGAATTTTTCGCATTGATGGTTCAGAATTATTTAGGTCAGAATCACATCGTCTCGACCTGTTAAGAAAAAAAGGTTATGCACTAAATCTGCCTGCTAATTTTAGGAATGAAAGATTACAAGGTGATGGGCACAATTGCGGACCTTTAGTATTATATGCGGCGATGGTTGGAAACAAATATACACCTCAATTTGGAGGTAAAGCTGATTTCGTAAAGTTAAAACAATTAAGCGGAATTGACATTGTGTAATTCAAAAGCCAATGCATTTTCTATTTTTAGCCAATTGTCAAATGCTCGTGACCACCATTAGTCAAAAAACGGTGGAAAAATATTTTTAATCTTTGCGAAAGTTCTCGGAATAACAAAAACCACCCATACTTTTTTATAACCCCTGCTTCTCGCACTTTCCATGGAGCAAGAAATCATCGAGAAATATCTGAAAGCAGGAAAAATCACGGCAATTGCCCGAGAATTCGGTCAGCAGTTGATCAAGCCCGGCGCTTCCGTCCGGGAAATTCTCGATAAAGTGGAAACCAAAATCGTCGAACTAGGCGGCCAGCCGGCATTTCCAGCACAGATTTCTCTGAACGAATTTGCTGCCCATTGCTGTTCGGACCTCACTGATACGACCATCTTACAGGACCAGGTCGTCAAGCTCGACGTGGGCGTGCACATTGACGGCTATATTGCGGATACTGCGGTGACAGTGGATCTTTCCGGGAAGCACGGAAAGCTGCTGAAAGCCAGCCAGGATGCGCTGGAGAAAGCGCTGGCTTTAGTTCGGCCGGGAGTCACTCTCGCTGCTCTGGGCAAAGCCATCCAGGAAACGATAACGGCTGCGGGCTTTTCGCCCGTCAGAAACCTCTCGGGGCATGGCTTAGGCCATTTCGAAATTCATGCGCGGCCTTCCATTCCCAATGTCGATAACGGCAACCAGAACGTGCTCAAAGAAGGCATGGTCATCGCCATCGAGCCTTTTGCATCCACGGGCGCGGGCACGGTACAGGAAAGCTCACCCGCAACGGTCTTTACTTTTGTCAGTGATGCGGGCATTCGCGACCCTATCACCCGAAAAGTTCTGGAAGAAATCAGAACCTACCAAAAGTTGCCGTTCGCCAAGCGCTGGCTGGAAAAGAAATTTGGCATCGCCAAAACCAACTTTGCGTTGCGGCAGCTCCTCACTAAAGGCTGCTTAGAACAGCATCCGCCTCTCGTCGATGAAGCACGAGGCCTCGTCAGCCAGGCCGAGCATTCGGTGATTGTGCTGGAGAAGCCGATAGTGTTTACGAGAGGATGACCATAATATAGCAAAGGTGCAGAGAGGTGCAAAAAAGGTAAGTTCTCTGCCTAGATTCACATTTAGACAACACCATAAACCCTTTTTTCAAAACCCCATCTTTCTTCGTTCACGATCATAATACTTATGCTTGTCCAGAAACAGAGCGATAAAAAAGGAATTCTTTTCTTTCTTGAGGATGCCTCTCACATTGGTCACATTTGGTTTAAAAAAGAAAACTAAAATATTTCTTTGCAGGGGCACAGGAAAGGGCTCCTGTTTTCTCTCAGAGCATTCTTTGACCCAAGAGATAAGATGAAATTGAAGATTCTCGGGGATATGCTCTACAACAATCTCGAAATGGCCTTCAAATTCTATTTGTTCGCCGACAATTTCTCTGATTTTCTTCTTTACTTCTTCAGGTCGCACCCTGCAGCACCTCGGTAAATGCATGAATAAGCGGGCTATAATCCGCAGAAAAGTACTCTTTTTGTAATTCCTGATAGGACGCAATCATCTGCCTGCTCGCTTCACGTACTTGCTGAAGGGTGAAGCCCAGCAGCAAGGTCTGAACAAAGACCTGAGTGAGAAGAGGAACAGGATTTTTAAATGCCAGGATGCGTTTTATTCTCTCCCGAAGTTGAAGAGAATCAAGCACCAAACCCTCTCTGCAATAGGTAGTTTCAACGAGAAAATCACGGAGATCCCGCTTCAGCCAGTTGCGGTTATTTTCACGAATATCTTTCATAACTTCCTGATACAAAGAGATAACTCTTGATAATTCTATCTTTTCTGTAACAGAAACTGAAGGGTTAAAATTGCTGATGCTTAATTTTGCCAATGAGGCAAAAAATACGGTGCCGGCAATATCCGGAGTAAGGTAATTGTAATGTATCCCCTGCGAAACAAAGTCCTCTTTCTCATAGGTGCTGATGAGAAAAACATCGATATCTTCGTGCTTCTGGCTGTACAAGAATGTGCCGCCGATAAGTATCCGGAGCCCTTTATGGTTTCGTTCTAGGGTTTTGAGCAGTTTTCGTGCCGCAATCTTCCGCTCGGGAAGTATATGCTCCCCACCGAGGACAGAATAGTTTTGAGAAGGCAAAAATGACTGAAGGGCTTTTATTTTTGGTGAAATGCTTCGAGAGAAATACACCTGTTCTGTGGCAGTGAGCTTTTTATTGCCGGCTTTGTTGAGCAGGATTTCAAACTGCCGTGCCGTAAAGAGAGCGGGGACTACCTCGGGCTTATGGAGTGCCAGTTCTTCTGCGGGGGGGAAAAACGATTTACTCATTTTTATACTAAATAGTATAATCTATTTATAAATATTTGTGGTAAAAACAAAAAATTATCGATGGAGCATCATTTCATCCTCGGCAGCACCCATTTAACAAAGAAGAACGCTGCAGCCAGAACACCCCAGAAGATTATCCAGTTTATCAGCACAAATGCAAAGAGGATGAGATTTAAGACAACGACCAGCAGAACTGCCAGCCCAATTATTTTAACGGTTTTTTCTTGCATAGTGCAATAACTCTTTTTACGGATAAGAGCTGTTCTTTTCCTATTTTCATGTCCCGCAGCAGGACTTTCTTCTTCTTCAATTCATCTTCACCAATAATGACGCTGTACGAAACGCCCAGCGCACTGGCATACTCTAAATTTTTGCTCAGGCTTTTCTTCAGCGCCAAACTCGCCGGAATGCCGGCTTCGCGGAACTGTTGGACAATTTTAAGCGATTCCGTCGCCGTATTGATGGGGATGACAAAAAGGGCCATCGAAGCCGGAGCTTCTTTTTTCTGCAAGCGCAACGTGTCCATAATGGGCTCTAGCCCAAAGGCCACGCCCACAGCCGGAATCTCTCTGCCGCCACCCAGGAATTTGCCAATCATGGCATCCCAGCGGCCTCCGGCAGCGAGGGAAGACGTAATTGGGCCTTTCCGCAGATACGCTTCATATATCGTTCCGGTATAATACGCCAGGCCGCGGGCCAGAGAAATATCAAAGACTACTTTCTTCGCTCCCATCGCTGCAAGATAAGAGAACAGTTCCTCTATCTCACGCAGGCCTTGCTGCGCCTCTTCAGAAGTCAGCTTTTTCTTCAGCTGCGGCAGGGAAGTGCTTTGGCTGACGAGCGAGAGCACCGCATCAATCTGCTTCTTCTGATAGCCGCGTTCCAGGAGCTCTTTCTGGACGCCTTCTTTGCCAATTTTATCGAGCTTGTCCAAAGCAATGATTGCGGACTCTTTCTGCGTAATGCCCGCCTGCTCCAATAGTCCATTAAGAATCTTCCTATTGTTGACTTTAATGATGACGTCGAGCTGCAGCTTGTTAAAAACCGTCTGCGCCAAAGCGAGTAATTCTGCTTCCGCCAGCAGGGAACTCGCTCCGATAATGTCCGCGTCACACTGCCAGAACTCCCGATAGCGGCCCAGCTTTATCGGCCCATCCCGGAACACGGGGCCCATTTCATAGCGCTTAAATGGCAGCTTCAGCATGGGGTTCATGGTGATATATCTTGCTAAAGGAACCGTGAGATCAAAGCGCAACCCTAAATCGCGGCCGCCTTGGTCTTTCAGCTTGAAGGTCTCTTTCAGCGCATCGGACGCTTCACCAGCTGCAAACTTGGCGGTTAACGTTTCATAGCGTTCGAGAATGGGTGTTTCTAAAGGCTGGAATCCGTAGAGTTGGAAGACTTGCTGGATAGTTTGCACTACTTGGTTCTTCAACGCTTTCTCTTCCGGGGGAATGTCCCGGACTCCTTTGGCAGTTTGCAGTTCCATCTTTATCGTACCTCCTGATTGTTGGGAAGTTTATATGTTTTTTGTAGAGGCTCTGGGCACGGGTAATACAACCGATCGCATCGCCTCAGAGCATCACCTTCCCACTGTGCAAGATACATCTGTAATCGTTCTCCTTCCAGACCTACACTTTTGGCATAGCGAGCTATTTCTTCGCGATCTCTCCAAAAGTCTCCCGTAGGTTCAGGATACGTTGGTTTTTCCGTTGGTTTTTCTTCTCTGATTGGGTTTTTTATTTCTGTTTCTTCTTCCATTTTTGTACTCTCCCTGTTTATAGCCCAGAAGGCTTTGTTGATTCTCTTACCGCCGCTTTTGCGAGTACATCCAGCGTATCTATTACTGTCCGACTTTTACCAGTGAGAAGCGGTATCTCTGTACAGCCGAGAATAACTTTCTCCGCTCCTAATCTCGTCATCTTTTCTATCAATTGTCGAAGTAGTTTTCTGTCTTTTTGCTTTTTTCTGCCACTAAGAACATTCATAATTGCTGAAGTTACTTTCATCTGCTCTTTCTTCCGAGGAAAAACAAAACCAACTCGAGGTAACACGCGATTGTAGAGCTTACGGTTCACGGTAAATTCTGTTGCTAAAAGTCCTACTTTACGCAGCTTCTGGTTTGCAACTTCTTTAGCAGTTTCTTCAACAATATCAATGAGAGAAATGGAGACCGCTTTGCGCATTGCCGGTAAAAAATAAGTAACGGTATTGCAGGGAATAACAATAAAATCTGCCCCAGCTATTTCCAAATTTTTGACTCCATTTGTCAGCATCAACTCAATTTTCTCTATCTCTTGTGGTTTTTCAACTACGTCGGGGAGTGGAATACTCATAAGCAGTATCTCGGGAAAATCGTCATCGTACTTTGCATCATATTTTCTTTGAAAGAGTCTAATTATCCTGCGGTAAAGCTCTGCGGCAGCTTCAGGGCCCATACCTCCCAGTATGCCGATTTTCCTATACTGTTTGTTGGTGAAGACAACCAGTACTTTGTTGTACCTTAGCCTCCACTTGTCCCGTACTGTTTTGTTGTTGTGTTTTCATTTTTTAATCTCCGTGTTTAAAGCCCACGCGGCAGTTTTTTTTGATAGTTGAGGGCCACAGACGGGAATTGAACCCGCTCCTCTTGCTGTCAGCAGAATGATTCCACAGGCAAGAACGCTGCCATTATGCACAAAGGAACAAAGTTCCTTTGGCATCCCAGAGGCTTTGCCTCTGTGGACGCTACTGCGGCCAAAGAACAATGCTGAGGGGCACTAGCCCCGATGATGATGGCAGAATAGAGAAGCATCTATCCAATTCATGCTGTTAGAAATTTTAGTTTGGCAACTAGAAAGACGATTAATAACAATGAATACAATCAACTCGTTTCGTTGTTGCCATGATACCCTAAAAGGCGGTGTTCTTTTTAAATGTTTCTCGGGAAAATAGCAAAAATTTTAGCCGTACCGCTTCGCAAAATCATCAACTGAAATGGATTTTTGCTTTGCAATTTCCTGCATTTTCTTGACAAATTCTGGCAGGAGTTCCGGCTCATTTTCCATTTTGACACACTCACCATTTTTACTCTATGTTCATAAGAGGGCGGCCAGCGAGAATCGAACTCACGTCCAGGGATTGCCATGATTGCTCACCACAGTCCCTTATTCTACCACTAAACTATGGCCGCCATACGATGCAGAAACATCGCAATTCTTTAAAAAATCTTCTGTCAAATCATAAGCACTTTCTGTTTCCGCTTTACTCGTATCTGCAAGAAAGTGCTCCAGCCCAGGAACTCCCCGCCCGCTTGGATGGGGAAAGGCTTCTTGCTTTTCACCGTTATTTCCTGGCCATGAAACGAAACCAGCGGCGGCTTTTCAACGCCCAGTGCCGTCAGCAGCAGCCCCCACAGGCGAATCGGCTTGTTGGAAATTGGAGCATGCGTATTCACACAAGCTAAGCCATACACCTGCCCATCGTGTGGAGGAATCTTTCCCAGCAGAGAGCGGGCTGCATAGCCGTAATACGGCACTTTTCCCACAGTGATGTTGACCCCGTTCTTCCAATGCATCATTTTTCCGTCGACAGAGCATTGAAGATCGAACGACGCTTGCCCCCCCCACCAGGCTTTCCAGCTCGCGCGCAAATAATCCCCGGCGCCCTGCTGCGTCCGCTTCTTGGCGAAACGGATGGGCTCCGCATCCAGGCCCACGCTGAGAAAGAGCGTTTCCCGGCGGCCTTTTTTCCAGACGGCTTCGAGCACATCCAGC
>JAUYQE010000094.1 GCA_030695605.1 Nanobdellota archaeon | reverse complement strand
CTTTCGGGGAGACCGTACTTTTCAGACGTAGTCTGGAGCTTTTCATCTTTACGTGCCACGTGCGGCGGTGCGACGGTCGACTCCTCACATTCGTTCGTCGTCGCCCTGCTCGGGTATCCCGTGGGGAGCGACCCCCCCCTCGCCGCACGCCGCCGTGGCACAGACCAGCCGGGGGAAGCCCCCTCCGGGGTGGCTGGTAAGGCAACGACGAGCCGTGCGAGGAGTTGCCTGTCTGCTGCCATGACGGTGGCGTGCAAAAAATCTTTTGACTCCCCTCTTCGTCTGAATCGAAGTATTTATATAGGTGAATTTCTTCCGCAGAACTACTAAAGATTAAATTAAAAATAAAAAAGCTGGTGAACAGAAAGTGAAATCTCTCTC
Organism: Nanobdellota archaeon; assembly: GCA_030695605.1. Classification (GTDB taxonomy): domain Archaea; phylum Nanobdellota; class Nanobdellia; order Woesearchaeales; family GW2011-AR9; genus JAUYQE01. The sequence continues at coordinate 4,814 of JAUYQE010000094.1, read as the reverse complement.
CTCTCGCCGTATCCTGTTCTTGGCACTCTTCTTTTCCGTGCTTCTGGCCAGCTTGGCTGCAGCCAATTCCCAGATTGTTGTTGTTCCTCTTGATAACGAGATCAAGCCCACTGAAGCCGCTTCGTTCCGCATCGAGATAAAGAATCTGGAATCTCAGCAGCAGCGGTATAGCATTTATTCGCTGCAATCCGGGCAGGGATGGAATGTTGACCCTTCACCGCTGAGCGATAAGATTGTGGAGCTGGATGCAGGAGAAAAGCGTTCCGTACTGATCAATGCCCAGCCGCTGGAAGATTTCCCGCCGGGGATTTACAACATATTTGTCACGGTTGAAAGTGATCTGGGGGAGCGCTATGACCAGAAGCTAAAAATATATCTCGCGCCGGAACAGCCGCTGGACTACCGGCCGACGATCCGGGCTACCGTGGATATGCCGGAGAAGATCGACCCCCGGGAAACCGTTTCCATCAAGCTCTTCGTCGAAAACCGCAATCCGCTCAATTTACGTGATTTGCGTGTCATCATCGAGAGTGAGATCCTGGAATTTTCCAAAGAAATAGCTATTGACTTGCCGCCCCTCGGCCAGAAGACGGTGGAGTTTAGCGTCGAGCCTAATCCGTTCCAGCAGCCCAAAGAATACACTTTATTCTTTGTGTTTAAACGGGACGAAGAGACGGTAAATGTAGTACAGCAGAAGATTGAGATCCTGCCGTTGGTGCCAGGCTTTTCTCTGGATGTGTCGGAGGAGAAGAAGTTCTTTAAGATTTTTACGACGTTAAAGATTACGAACACGGGCAATGTGCGCAATACCCAGGAGGTAAGCATCCCAATCTCGGCGTGGCGGGCGCTGTTTACGACGGGCGACGGCGAGGTTCGCCCGATCGACGAGAAGCGTTCGCTGGTTTGGGCAGTCACGCTCGGGCCTAATGAAACAACCACTGTACAGTTTGTGACAAATTATCGTATGCTGTTTTACATCCTGGCCATTCTGATGTTCTTCGGCGTGTTTTCATGGGCGGTGCGCTCGCCTATTGTGGTAACGAAGCGGGCGGTTACGGCGAAAAGTGCAGAAGACGGGGGCTTGTCCGAAATTAAAATTTCCCTGGATGTGCGGAACCGCACCAGCAAGCCGCTGCGGGACGTGGTGATTATAGATCATGTTCCGGCCATTGCTAACGTGCAGAAAAGCCTGGAGCTGGGTACTTTAAAACCGGTTTCCGTAACTCCCCTTAAGCAAGGAACTAAAGTGATATGGTCCTTGGCAGAATTAGATGGGCAGGAGCATCGCATCATCACGTACAAATTAAAAGCCAAGCTGCAGATTCTCGGCTCATTGCAGCTCCCCAGAGCGACGGTCGAGTACAAAAAGAAAGGCCGGAAGAGAGCGGGCAAAGCGTATTCGAATGTGTTTCGGCTGGGCGCGTGAGAGATGAGAGAATTCTGGTAAGAAGTGTTTTACAATGGTCGTGATGTAATGAATGCACAATAAAAACATTTATATACAAGCAGAACTCTCTGCTTTCAGAAGAGGGTTGTCAGAAATGAAAGATTTTTTATTGCGAATAAAAGAGCGGTTCACCCAGCCTCAGGAAGAAGAGGTTGAGCAAGGGGAAAATTATGTTGAACTGCAGAATGAAGCTTCTGGAAAAGATGATAAAGCCAAAGTGCTCGTCCGCCCGTTCGTGATGGAAGAGTTTGAAGACATCAAAGATGTTCTGGATGTGCTTCGAGAAGGTTCCACGATTGCGCTCATCAATATCAAGCCGCTGAAAGATAAAGACTTAGTAGAGCTGAAGCGCGCGATTGCTAAATTACGGAAGACCTGTGAAGCGATCAATGGAGACATTGCTGGCTTTGGTGAAGACTATGTGGTTGCGGTGCCGTATTTTGCCCGGATTCATCGGAATGCTGCGGTTGAAGAGTAAAGTTTAAATACAATTCTTTTTCTGGATGCTTTGTTTAATTATTGTTGTGCTGGGGTCGCATACACAAAGGGACTACGCCCTTTGGTCGCGTCCCCGTCTGCGCCGGGGTCGCATAACCTGGTAGTGCGCCAGCCTGCTACTCTTCATGAAGAAGTAAGCTGGTCTCCGCAAGGACTTCTGGGTTCAAATCCCAGCTCCGGCGTTTTTTTTCTTCTGTGCGGGGAGTCTAATAGTGTATAGTATCATGACATATGTCATGAGAGAATACACGGGGAGTCTAAATAGGAAAGAATAAATACCGGCTTGTTTTCATTGTTAGCGGAGAAGAGAATGATAGCTACAGCTCAGAAGAAAACGATACTGATCGCAGGCATCAGTCTTGTGATTATTCTGATAGGAGTTCTTATCTGGTATGCCAGCCCTACTGTTCGCGATGCCTTATTTGGCGAAGCAATTCGGGGTGGCTCTCGGGCGTTCAGTGATCAAGCTTGCATTCCGGCTCAATGGAAATATTTTGTGGTCGGCGGAGCTGAACAGAATCCTTCGACCGGGAGATCAGAAAGTACTTTCTTTTCTTCTGATGGCACTCGCTGGCAGCGCGAATCAATGAGGGCTTTCTCTCAGCGTACGCTTTTAGATGTGGCAGTTTCTGACGTAGAACGTGCGGGGCGGTATATCGTCTGGGCTGTCGGCGACAGGGTGATACATAAAAAATATTCTCGATGGCAGGGTGCAATGCCAGATACGCACGATTCTCAAGTGGGTTCTTTCACACAGAATAATTTTTATGCAGTTTGGGGGGATCCCACGTACGATGCAGTGTGGATAGCGAGTGGACATCAAGAAGGATCCGCGGCGCCAGATGGCCTTCTGTCCCATGAGTCGAATGGGGGTTGGAGATCTTACCCCACCAACGGTCCAGCGTATGGCCTCTGGGGAACTTCTCGAACAGACTTGTGGGCTGTCGGAGAGGGTTTTATTCTTCATTATGCTGGGCAGCAGTGGAGTCCTGTCATCGAAGATTTCAGCAGTGCTTTGTTTGCAGTCTGGGGAACTTCTCCACAGAAAGTGTGGGCTGTCGGAGAAAGCGGCACTATCCTCTCTTATGATGGTGTTCGTTGGTTACCTCAAGCATCCAATACCCTGAAAGATCTCCACGCTCTCTGGGGAAGTTCTTCTTCCAATGTATGGGCGGTGGGCGATGAGGGAACAGTGCTGCACTACGATGGGACGAGTTGGGCCATACAGCCCGTTCCGAGTAATCTCCTTCCGGAAAGCCTTTCTTTGGAAGATGTCTTTGGCTCGTCAGCCCGGGACGTTTTTGTTGTCGGAGAAAATGGCTTACTTCTCCATTTCGATGGCCGGTCTTGGGAACTGCAGAATGCCGGCACTACGGTCAACCTGAAAGCGGGCGTGGCTGTTCTTCAGAGGTCAGATTCGTGCGGCGAAAGGAGCCGGTGTGTTACGAGGCGGTGCGTGCCGCAGCCGGTAGTGGATTAAGAAGAGCTGTACCGACAGCTATTATAACTCTTAGACTGGTTTTTTCCTATGCAAAAAGAGCGGCTTCAGCGCTATCGGGCAATGGAGTAGTACGATAGCCTGCGGAGATAGCAGAATGAAACTGCTGATTTCCCTGCCGAACTCTATCAAATGTTCTCATGGTCATTGAGCAAAATATAGATTATTGCTCATTCACGGTGATAGTCAATTAACACCCCATGGTTCAAGTGAAACCATGCTATGGTTACAAATGAACCATAAATTTATATATTTGTATAGTTGGATACACCTGAACCCGTTTATTAGTTTCAAATGAACCCATGAAAATCGAAGATCATCAGAAGCGATTGCAAGAAAGTTTGCAAGTAATAGAAGAAAGTATCGAAAGAGGGCTGGTAGAACGGCAAAGAACTGTCGGATTTAACATTTCTGCTGCTTGTGCAGATATGTTGGAGATTCTCCTTCATAAGAACGATTTAATTGATCCTGGTTTTGTTATTAAGCATGAGTGGCTAAATTCAAAAAACAAAATTAAAGAAAAGTTTCCTTTTGACTTTCCCCGAAAGGAAAAAATAATCCTGCTCTTTTCTAAAATAGAGGAGCACCGGAACGCCCTCTGTTACGGAAAGCCCCAAAAAATAGAAAGTATTCAAGAAGTAGTTAACAACTTTAACGAGCTGAAAAGAATATTCCGCGAGGCTGGCCTCCATGAACTCTAAATTGCTGGCGTATGCCCTGGACTTTGCATCTTTTCTGATGCAGAAAACAAAGAACCGGGAAAAGATAAAGAATCTTATTCTGTTTGGTTCCGTGGCTCGGGAAGAGGCGGGAAAAGACAGCGATGTGGATATTTTTGTTGATGTTGTGGGCAATCAGGCCGTAGAAAGAGAAATAAGCCAGTGCTTGGATGATTTTCGGCTTTCAGTGAAATATAAGAGCTACTGGCAAATGCTTGATGTTAAAAATGAAATTAGGCTCACTATTGGGGAATTAAAGAAATGGAAAGAACTGCAGCCAAGCCTTATTGCGAATGGAATTTTATTATATGGCAAGTTCCAGCCGAGGGTTAAGGAAGGAAAACACCGAGCTTTTTTCATTTGGGAGAATATCAAACCCAATGCTGTAAGGGTTTTATTAAATAAACAATTGTTTGGCTATAAGCAGAAAGGAAAGCTCTATCTTGGGCTCTTGCAGAAATATGGGGGGGAAAAGCTGGGTAAAGGGTGCATTGTTGTTCCTTTAGAGCATGCAACTCTTTTTTTAAAGTTGTTTAGAAGGTACAACGCTTCGGTGAAAATCAAGAAAGTGTTAGAGTATTCTCAATAAGGCTACCGGCAGCTATTTAAATAATAAAGAATTCTTTTCTTGCTAGTAAAAAGAGTGTGTACG
>JAUYQE010000086.1 GCA_030695605.1 Nanobdellota archaeon | reverse complement strand
TCTGGCATGCTTTTGTTTATTTTTCTGGCTAATTCTAGGAATTTATGTTCAAAGTGAAACTGTTTAGCACTTTCTATTAGGTAATAAGGGTCAACCGGGATACAATGTCCGCCTACACCACAGCCCGGAAAATGCGGCAGGAAAGCGAATGGTTTGGTTGATGCTCCTTTGATTACTTCTGTAATATCAATTCCTGCTTTATCAAAAGACTTTGCCATTTCATTCACAAAGGCAATGTTAATGTCCCTGAATGAATTCTCCATGATTTTAGTTGCTTCTGCTTCTTTCGGGCTTTTTAGTACCGTGATTTCTGCATCAATGATGGAAGCATAAAACTTTTTTGTGAGCAGCGCTCCTTTTGCCGTTAGTGAACCAATAACCCGGGGGATATTGGGAAGCGTCCATTCCTTATTGCCCGGATCAATTCTTTCCGGGCAATGTGCTAACTGAAAATCAACGCCCGCTATCAATCCGGAATCTTCTACAATAGGTTTCAACGTATCTTCTGTCGTTCCGGGATTTACGGTTGATTCCAGGATAATAAGTTGCCCTTTTCTCAAGTACCGAGAAATGTTCTTTCCCGCCAGTTCGACGAAGGCTAAGTCAGGGCGACACTGGTGATCAACTGGCGTCGGGACACAGATGACAATGATATCAGCGGAGGGGAGGGCTTGAGAAGGATCGGTAGTGGCTTGAAGCTTTACTTTATGAAGCTCACGTTGTAAAAATTCATCTTTAATAGGACAGACTCCTCTTCCTATCTGTTCAATTTTCTCTTGATTCGTGTCCAAGCCAATGACAATATACCCTTTTCGGGCACATAAACAAGCTAAGGGCAATCCGACATATCCGAGACCGATCACACATACGTGCTTTATTTTTTTGATCATCTTGTACTCCAGGCGCTTTGTTTCCGAATATTTACTATTGCTGCAAAAAAAGTAAAAATAAAGAAAAAATTGTAAATGACCGAATACCAAAACTTATAATAAAATTCTCTGGGATTTTCCATAAGCATTAAAGAACCCCACATAGCCGAAGTTAAAAATATCCAAAAAGTTGTCCATAATAAGCTGAGAAGCGAAAAGTTAATGATAAGATTAATTATAAAGACTGTTTGTAGTATAACACTTAAGATTAAGATTACAAAATTAAATTGAATGTCAAAGAATAAGAATTTGGCATTTTTCTTAGGTTCTTTCCAGATTAAGAAAACTTCCCGCAAGACGCCACGCCGCCACCGTTCTATCATTCTCCAAGCTTGGACATAAGTCTCAGGCATATAAGTATAGCAAATAGCAGAGCCCATATATTCAACCTTTTTCCCGAATCTTGTTTGAACTCGCTGAGTCAGATATCGGTCATCAGAAATTGCACAAGGCCTATTACAAAAGGTTTGAGAGAGATAATCTGGTTCTAGTGCAAGCAGTAAATTTTTTCTGTAGCAGGACATTGCTCCTGCAATGACTTGCATCATCCCCATTCCTGAAGTTGCTTTTCTTAGAACATTGCTAGACGTCCAAAACATCGCGCTGAGACATTTTGTTAAAAAGTTAGCCTCCCTATTGGCAAGTTTCACTTGGCTGGCTACCGCGCCTATATTGGGGTTTTGAAATGGTTTTATTATCTCTAAAATGGCTTTCTTGTGAATAAAGGTGTCAGAATCGACGAATACTACTAACTCGTGTTTTGCAGCTTTAAGACCTCTTGAATGGGCAAACCGTTTTCCTTGTCTTCCCTCCGATAAGACCAAGACCTCTGAATTTTTCTTTAGTTCTTTAATTGCTTCTAAAGTTTCTAGTTTATTGGAATTATTATTCACTAGAATAATTTGTTTCTCTCCTTCCGCATTTAGAATACTGCCAATGCACTCTTTAAGATATTTTTGATCTTCATTATAGCAAGGAACGATCACCGAAACTGGCTGATAATATGGCTTATAATTTATTTCTTTTCTTGCGAGTATCAGAGAATAAATAAACATTAGATAGATAGTGCTTAAAAAATAAGGGATGTAGCTGATCATATTGTTTCCTACACCCCAACCCCCGCTTTATAAAAGATAGATTTTAACTACAATCTGTTAATATAGTGGAACTGCAACTGCCGGGATTCTCTTAACGTCTCTCTTTATTTTTCTCATTAAATGTTCTAGATACTCTAAATTACCCTGATTCGAAAAGACCTGATTAGAAGGTTCTTCTGATACTATAATTTTAACCGAGGTTGGTGTTAGAGTTTCTATTTTTTCCTGCCCAGTATCCCCTTCGGCAGCTATTACTACGAGTAATGAAGATGCCACGAATAGAGTCAAAATCAAAGTTGCTAAAAATACTTTTTTTAACATGGTAGTTATCCAACACTATTTTCCACTTTAGAATAGTCACCTCTTTTAAACTTTCCGGTACTTTTTCGGTATTCTTCAAGAACCACACATTAAATTCTTGCAGCCTCTTCCTGACCAGCATGAAGAAAACGCTCATTGCTGATTACGGCTGGGTGCTCAAAGGAAGCCAACGAAGAAAAATCCTCCTCGTCATGGATAAAGCCAAGACGCCCACGCTGGTGAAAGAACAAACCGGCATCAAAGTCAGCAATGTTTCTGACGTTCTCCGGGCCATGAGCAAAAGAAAGTTAGCGCATTGCCTCAATCCGCAGGAAAAACAAGGCAGGCTGTACGAGCTTACGCCTACGGGAAAAGTACTCCGCGACGAACTCCATGAAACGAAACGAAAAGAGCCGTGAACTCCTACGAGTTTCGCCTGCGGGCTCAACTCGTAGGGTTCAGTAGCATGTACTTAAAAAGAACAGCAAAATGCTCACAGCTTCGTCCGTATGCTCTCTATATGCCCGGCAATCTCAGTCCCTTTCTTCGTGAGCTCCAGCAATTTCAAGCGGCCTTCTTTCTTGAAGTTAATCAATTCCGCTTTCTGCATCTCCTGCAGGATCTTCACGACGTGAGAATACGTGCAGTCAATATGCTTCGCCAATACTGAGGCATAGACATTGCTCTCGGCGTTTTTCAGCTCGACCAGCATCATCGCCGGCTTTTCCCGAAAAAAGACATCAAAGATAACTTTATTTTTCTTAGTCAAATTTTCCACCCCCTACTTTATCGTAGTCGCAAAAGCGTGTTGCTCAATAGTCATATTTAAACATTTATTGACTGGAAACAGTATTATGGAGTCGCTATTTAAATGTTTTGAAACTACGATAAAGGAGAAAGAGAAGAAGAGGCAACAAAAAGTGGTGCGACGCCGTCAGGGTGGCGTGCGGCATAAGGAGTTACTCCTCTTCGTTATAGCAACAGAGAAAGAGAAATGTTTTTTAACAGAGGCGCTTCGTCGTGCCCATGCTTTCTCCAGAACTCTTAGCCTTCTTCCCCCACGATAAAATACGGGGAGGGCAGGACCAGCTGCTTCTCGACGTGAACCAGGCCTGCAGCCAGGGAAAAATTCTTCTCGCCCATGCGCCAACGGGCTTGGGAAAAACGGCCAGTGCCCTGAGTGTCGCGGTGAAAGAAGCGCTGGCACAGAAAAAAAAAATATTTTTCCTGACCAACCGGCATACGCAGCATCATATCGCTGTTGAAACCTTGCAGCTCATCAAAGCCAAGATACAAAAAGATATGGCGGTCGTTGATTTGATCGGCAAGCAGTGGATGTGCCACCAGAATGTCGGTAAGCTGCACGGGAGCAGTTTTGCAGAGTATTGCCGAACGCTTGTCCAACGGGGAGAATGTGAATATTATAGCCGGGTCTGGAACAATAAAGATGCACTCACGCCGGAAGCCAAGCTGCTCCTGGGGGAGTTGCCCCGGCGCGGGCCGCTGCATAACGAAGAGCTCATGGCTGTCAGCGCCGACCGCCGCATGTGCAGCTATGAGATCTCTCTGGAATTAGCAAAAAAAGCCACCGTCATCATCGGCGATTATTACTATCTCTTCAATCCGCCGGTGCGCAATGCCTTGCTGACCAAAATCCAGAAAGATTTCAAAGACATCATCCTGATTGTCGATGAGGCGCATAATTTGCCCAGCAGAGTGACGGACATGCTCAGCATGCAGCTCAGCACTTTCATGCTGCAGAGCGCCATCCGCGAAGCCCAGAAATTCTCTTTCCAAAATCTTGTGCCCAAGCTGCAGGTCTTGCAGCAGGTTCTGAATAATCTAGCGGTTTTCACCACAGAATCACCTTCTTTTGGAAAGAGCACGGCCTATGCAGCAGAGAAAGAACGCCTCGTTACCAAAGACCAGTTTGCCGCTGCGGTCCGAATACAGACAGATTATGAAGAGTTCAGCAACGAGTTAGAAATGGCGGCAGAGGATATCCGTGCCAAAGAACAGCGTAGCTACCTTGGCGGCATT
>JAUYQE010000074.1 GCA_030695605.1 Nanobdellota archaeon | reverse complement strand
AGAACATCTAGCGGCTTACTATGATGGAAACCATGGCGTACAGCCTACAAAGATGGAAATGGTTGTTCCTGATTTTGAGAACAAAACAAGGCAATGGTTTTTGAATGAAATATATTCAAGAGAAAGCAGAGGGGAGTTCGGTTTTCTCAATGAAGTTCTGATGAGTGTTGACAGCCAGAATGTTGCCTGGCGGGTAAACTGGGATTTCAAATTATTGGCTTGCAAAGAGAGCTTTAAGTGGAGTATATATTGTGGACAGAAGTAGCACCATCCATCCCCCGTTTTCCTTCTGAGAGGCTTCAACACTTTTTCCTCTAAAAGTTTTTAAAGAGCGAGGGCTCCGAGCACAAAAACAGACAGGAACTATACAGAAAATGACAGAAACACTATACAACTGCCCGACCACAGAACTTACCGATTTCACGTTGTACGAGTTTGTACGCTTACTGGACGTTCCCACAGAAGAGTATCCAGAAGCTCTGGAAGAGCTCAAGTCCCTCGGCAATCCCGAAACCCTCACAGAGCTTGCTGCTTTTGGAAGCGATTACCAACAGATAACGAGTACCATCTTTGGTCATTTGGGAACATGCCATCCGTGCTTAAACATGTATACTGCCATGAGTGCTTTATATGCTCAGTTCAAAATGGAAAAAGAAAGAGGAGAACGGGAATACCGAAGTATCGCCTCTGCCCTTACCGAACGCATCATGGAAGAAGCAAGAAAAAACCTTCCCACCAGATCGTAAAACTCTCTTCTTTTCACTTCCACCCAGCAATCAACAACTTTTATAAACGGCTGCATTCTTCCAACAACGGGGCTCGCGAGAAAAACTTTGTTTTTCCACACGCTCTCTTCGGAGGGTGATGCAAAGAGAATCTCAGATTCTCAGCGCGGTGGGCGGCAGGTTCTCAGGGACGAGCCCCAATTTTTCTCATCTTGTTTCTGGCTATGGCCACCACTTCTGCACTCCAACCTGTAAATTCTAACCAAAACACCCAAGAATGTATCTCTTAACAACCATGACGAAGCGTAGAGTTTCCCCCCGCTAAATGCTTAAATACGAATTATCATTCGAAAATACTCACAAATAGCTGTAAAGAGGGGGTGTATTATTATGAACAACAGTATGAACAAAGTCCTGGTTATTAGTGTTCTTATGCTGAGCATTTTCCTCGGAGGATGCTTGGATTATAAAGCGTACGATCTGCAAAAAGAAAATGCCAACGATGAAAAGCTTCTCAATGAGCTAGCACAGATCGAAGAAGAGCTGGCAGCAGGAGATACAGAGAATCCTGCCGAGGCAAAAGAAGCCGCTGCTGAGGAGCAAGAGGTCACGGAGGACGTAGTCGTTACTGAGCCGAGCGAAGAAGCAACAGAAGCTCTTGAAGGGGAAGTGCAGGCCGTACGGATTAAGGAAAACGAAGTGGTCCGCCTAAGAGTCAAAGTAGCTGATCCGGATGGCGATAACGTTACGTATCAGTTCTCTGCACCGCTGGACAAAGCAGGCTCCTGGAAGACGAACTATGGGGACGCCGGAGAATACCTAGCAACGATCACCGCAACCGACGGTCGCCTGAAGACGGAGAAGAATGTAAAGATCATCGTCGAGCGGGTCAACGTCCCGCCGGTCATCGAACGGCTGGTTGATCTGCGTGTGAAGGAAGGCGAACGCGTCTCGTTCCAGCCCAAAGTAAGCGATCCAAATAATGATCCCGTAACCGTTACGGTTTCAGAACCTTTAGCGAAAGGCACGTTTACCACCGATCACACCAGTGCCGGAGAATATCTGGTTACCATTACCGCCAGTGATGGCGAGTTATCCAGCGAAGCGACGTTTAAAGTGGTGGTCGCCGATATCAATGTCCTGCCGGAGGTAAGCAACCTGCAGGAGAATATCCAGATAAAAGAAGGGGAGTCCGTGACGATCAGCCCCACCGTAAGTGATCTGGATGGAGATGCATTGACAGTTACTATCGGCGATCCGGTTGGAGACGACGGCACCTGGGAAACCAAGTACACCGACCACGGCGACTACACGGTGCTGGTAACGGTTAGCGATGGAAAAGACACCGTCAAGCGGAACATAGCGTTAACGGTGGAAGATGTCAACATGCCGCCGGAAATTGTAGAAATTTCCCTGGCAACGGGATGAGCCAACGCTCATCTCTTTCTTTTTTATAGTCTGAAAAAATGGGAGCGGGAAAAAAAATCATCATAGGATTTCTTCTTCTCGCCCTCGTGCTCCAGGGAGCGTTAGCCCTGAAAACGTTCCATGTCCAGGAAACAGATCTGGTGAAAGTGTTCACAACAGCTCTTGATCCGGATAACGATACGGTAACCATAACGTATTCCGAGCCCCTCGACGAACAGGGAGAATGGCAGACGGAGTATGGCGATGCGGGCACCTATACGGCAACTATTACTGCTTCCGATGGCGTGCTGGAGAAAAGTGAGGACGTCACCATTATTGTGGCAGAGAAAAACCGCCCGCCGGTGCTGACAGAAAAGAAGCTCATCGTGAAAGAGCAGCAAACTCTGGACCTCCAGAAGTTCATCAATGATCCGAATACGGATTTCTTGACCTATACATTTGAGCGGCCTTTTGACGAGAGCGGCATCTGGCAGCCGGATTTTGATGATGAAAGCTCGTTTATAACGACGTTCACCGTGAGCGATGGAGAATTCACGGAAACCTTCAGCGTAGAGATAGAGGTGCTTTCCACCAACCAGCCGCCGGAAATAAAAAATGCCTTTTCGGGAGAGAAGGAAATAGAGATATTTGAAGGAGAAACGCTTAACTTTTTTGCCGAGGGTGTTGATAATGATCGCGAAGACCGGGAGGAGCTGACGTATCAGTGGTCTCTGGATGAAGAGATTCTGAGCAAAGAGAACGAAGGCGAATACTTCTTGGACTATGAGAATGCAGGAAACCATACGCTGCAGGTGAAGATCAGTGATGGGGAAGCCACCACGGAAAAAATCTGGCCCGTGCTCGTAAAGAACACCAATCGGGCGCCGGAATTCTCGCTGGCGCCGATGACGGTACAAGAAGGAGAGAAAATTTCCCTCGTTGTGCCAGAGAGAGATATCGATGGAGATGCCCTAACATACACGTTTCCCGCGCCATTTGATGAGCGCGGCATCTGGCAGGTGTACTACAATGAAGGAGGAGAATATGAACTAGAAGTAATTGCTTCTGACAGAGAGCTCAGCGGCACGGCAAACCTAAAAGTAACCGTTCTCAACGTGGATCGTGCACCGACCATAGAACTGCCAGAGTACTTCGAAGCTCGGGAGGGGGAAGAATCCATTTGGGAGATCGCTGCAGAAGACCCTGACGACGATAAACTCCTGATTACACTCAAGAATGCACCAGCCGGTGTAATAGTAAACCAGACCACCAAAACCATAACCTGGAAACCAACCTACGAAGAACTCAGCAGAAGCCGGGGCTTTTTCAGCAACCTGCTCAATGCGGCCCGGCTGGAGCATCTCTTTCTCAAAAAGAAAAAAATTCCTTGGACTGTCGAAGTTTGCGGGCTGGAGCTCTGCACCGAGCAAGAGACGCAAGTTATTATCTACAATACCAATCGGGCCCCGCATCTTTTTGCGACGAAGAATCTCACCATGAGGGAAACCGAAACGATAAAAATAGTTCCGGAGACGACCGATCCGGATGGGGATTTTGTGTCCTATCTCTTCTCTGAGCCGTTGGGCAAGCAGACGGGAGAATGGGAGACCTCCTCTGAAGACGAAGGCACGTACACCATCGACGTTACGGCCACCGACGGAAAAGCGGCCACGACCGTTCCGGTAACGATTACTGTCCTGAAAAAGAACCGGGCGCCGACGCTGAAGATAAAAGACGATGAGCTTGTCGTCAACGAAGGGCAGGAATTTACCGTGGCCATCGAGACAGAAGATGCTGATGAGGACAATGTAACGGTAATACTCAACAATTTGCCAGAGGGCGCTTCTTTCGACGGCACGAGATTGGTCTGGACGCCTTCTTTTGCGACGGTAAAAACAAGAAGCGATACTTTCTGGAACCGCCTGCTGCACTCTTTCCCCCTGTGGAATAAATATCTCAGCCCGGATGAGACGGTGCTGTGGCTGGAGTTTGTGGCTTCAGATGGAGAAATTGAAGCCGTGCATCCGGTTAAAGTGACGGTAAAGAACGTGAACCAGAAGCCGGAACTGATTGATTTCCTGCCTGCTGAGGGCATTACTGTTGGGGTGCAGGAGCCGATGCTGTTCCATGTTGCAGCCAAAGACTCGGACAATGAGCCGTTGGAATATCGCTGGGAATTTGGCTGGCACGAATCTGATGTGGGAGGAACGGACACCATAGAAAGGACCTTCCTTTCTCCGGGGCGAAAGAAAGTGACCGTAACCGTCAGCGATGGCTGGGAAGAAGTGGAGAAGACGTGGAAGGTGCTGGTGGAGGAAAGGCCGGTGCAACAACTGCAAGAGCAGAATATTAAAGTGTATGTGATTAAAGGATGAAGAGTTAAAAAAGGAGGGATTACCTATGATGAAAAATGTTGAAAAAATGAGGGGTGGATTGGCAGCGCTGCTGACAGCCTGCAGCACCACATCGGCAATCGTTCAGGAGCCGGAGGAAGTGAGTCCGGAAGTGCAAGCTGAAGAGCCATGCTACTGCCCGCCCGGCGGCAATACGGGCCTTGCAGCAGGCCAGATTAATGACATTGCCTATATCCTTGTGGGCCACGATCACGATTGTGATGGAACGTATACAACGGGAGAGCTGCACCTTACTTTTCCTTTAACCAATCCAGACGGCTCAGTGCTTGATCATCTTATGGTCATGACGCCTTTCGGCCTCTGGCTTGATGCCAATGGAGATGGCCAGCCGCAGTATGAAGAATTTACTTTGAAGAATAATGGGCCGTACGGGGAGTAAGGAAAAGGGAAGATGGAGGGTCGATGAGTCATCTCAACATCGAAATCAAAGCGCGATCGAATAGCCAGAGCGAAATAAGAGCTATTCTGGACGCCAGAAATGCCGATTTCAAAGGCCTCGACCACCAGATTGATACGTATTTCAACGTTCCTTTTGGCCGATTAAAGTTGCGGGAAGGCAATATCGAAAATCACCTCATTCATTATGACCGAGAAGACAAAGATGGGCCAAAACAATCCAGCGTTACCCTCTACAAATCAAATCCACGCTCTTCTTTAAAAGAAATCTTGGCAAAAGCTCTCGGTATTCTGGTGGTTGTCGACAAGCAACGAGAAATCTATTTCATTGATAATGTGAAGTTTCATCTGGATGTCGTTAAAGACTTGGGGACGTTCATCGAGATAGAAGCCATAGATCGAGAGGGGGATATTGGTCGAGAAAGGTTATTAGAGCAATGTACATTTTATCAGGGATTATTCACTATTTCGCCGGCAGATTTGATCTCTGTTTCGTATAGTGATCTGTTGTTGCGGAGAGCGGAATAGGCAAAAACCTCTCCAATACCTTAATAAAACTCCTTCTTTCTGACAACGTATGCTCGACGAACTGCAACGCTTAGCGCTGGAAACCGTCCAGCTGAATAAGCAGGCGCTCATTTTCCTGCCCAGCCGCGCCAGTGCAGAAAAAACGGCAGAAGATATTGCCAAAGTTCTCCAGTTCCATCTTCCTGAACTCGCCGAAACCGTCGAGAAAGCGCTCAGCAATCCCACCAAGCAATGCCAGCGCTTAGCGTCCTGCATCACGAAAGGCGTGGCGTTCCATCATGCCGGCTTAGTGGCCAAGCAGCGCGAGCTGATCGAAGACGAGTTCCGCAGCGGGAAAGTAAAAATTATCTGTGCCACGCCCACCCTCGCTGCCGGCGTCAGCACCCCGGCGTTCCGGGTCATCATCAAGTCCCTGAAGCGCTTCTCGGCAAACTGGGGCATGGATTGGATTCCGGTCCTCGAATATTTACAGATGGCGGGAAGAGCCGGAAGGCCAGAATACGAAAAATTCGGGGAAGCTATCGTTATCGCCAAAGACGAGAAAGAAAAAAAAGAGATTTATACGCGCTATATCTGCGGCAAGCCGGAAGAGATTTATTCAAAACTGGCCGTAGAGCCCGTGCTCAGGACGCATCTGCTTTCTTTGATCGCCACGGGCAGTATCCGCGATGAGAAAAGTATGAAAGATTTTTTTTCGGCTACGTTCTGGGCGCACCAATACAGCGATTTTACCGAACTGGAGAATATCATGAATCGGATGCTCCAGCGGTTAGAAACCTGGCAGTTTGTCACCACCGGAAAGACCAAGAAGAGCACCGGTGAGTTTATTGCTGCCCGTGAGCTGGAAGAACAGAAAACGGCTCTGCATGCTACGCAGATGGGAAAGCGTGTGTCGGAATTGTATCTCGATCCCTTGACGGCCCGCCACCTGCTGGACAGCCTGGCTGCCTTTCAAAGAAACGATCAGAAGAAGAAGCAAGAGAGGAGCGATGTTTTTCCCTTGCTGTTCATGATCTGCCATACGCTGGAGATGCGCCCCCTGCTGCGTATCAAGAGCAAAGAAGAAGAAAAAATCCAGGAAGAGCTGAACCAGCGCTATGAAACCCTGCTGGAAAAAGAGCCCTCGGCATACGATGCCGAGTACGAAGAATTTCTCTTCGCCTTCAAAACTACTTTATTCCTGGACACCTGGATCCAGGAGCGTGATGAAGATTATCTTTTGGAAACATTTGACGTTCGTCCGGGTGAAGTGCGTGCTAAACTCGAGATCGCCGATTGGCTGCTCTATGCCAGCGAAGAGCTGGGGAAACTGCAGGAGCTGCGGGAAGCGGTCCGTGAATTGCGGAAGCTCCGCCTGCGCGTGAAATACGGTGCCAAAGAAGAGCTGCTGCCCCTGCTGAAGCTGAAAGGCATCGGAAGGATTCGTGCCCGGAAGCTCTTCCTACACGGGATTCGGGACCTGGGAGATATCAAGAAAGCGGATCTCGCCACGGTACACCAGCTCCTGGGAAAAGCGCTGGCTGAAGACATTAAAAAACAGGTAGGAGAAGAAACTATAGAAATCCCCAAAGGGACGCGGAAAGGGCAGGTGAGTCTGGAGAAGTTTTGAATAACCCCTAACATCTGTTCAAACTCTAAGACGCTTGAAGCAGGAAAACAAGTAATTCGGATATTCATCAGAATTACAAGGGTTTCATAGTAGCCGTTGAGACTGTACTCATAATATACACCCAAACTTAATAAAAGAACAAATCATTCGAGAATTTATGACCATTCCAACCATCATCTATGGCACCGCCTGGAAAGAAGATGCCACTGAAGACCTGGTCTTGGAGGCACTCAAGACGGGATTCAGAGCAATTGACACTGCTAATCAACGAAGGCATTATAATGAAGCAGCAGTGGGGAAGGCCGTCACAAAAAGTGCTATACCACGAGAACAATTATTTCTGCAAACCAAATTTACTTCCCTTGGCGGACAAGATCATAGGCTCCCCTATGATGCACATGCGGACCATCCTACACAAGTTCGGCAATCATTTCAAAGTTCACTGCACCATTTACAGACCACGTATATCGATTCCTATCTCTTGCATGGTCCATCAACGCCTGTCGGATTAACAGCAGCAGATTGGCACGTATGGAAAGAAATGGAAAAAATCCAGCAAGAAAAGCGGACACATCATCTGGGCATAAGTAATGTTAATCTTAAACAAGTACAAGAGCTGTATGAAAAAGCTCTCGTAAAACCAACATTTGTACAAAATAGATGCTATGCACAACTAGGGTGGGATATAGAAATACGAGAGTACTGCAACAAAAAAAGCATTATCTATCAAGGATTTTCTCTGCTCACTGCAAACTCCTTTGTGCTGCCTCACGTACAACACATTGCAGCAAGAGTAAAGAAAACTACCACACAAGTTATCTTCAGATTTGCAATGCAGATGGGGATAGTGCCGTTAACGGGAACAACCAATCCTACCCATATGAAAGAGGATTTGGCACTTGATTTTAATCTTTCAAACGAAGAGATTGCATTCATGGAGAATATCGCCAGAGAATGATCAATTTCAATAAAAATAACCTAGACCAAGCCACTTCCCCCTACGTACAGCAACATAAAGATAATCCGGTGTATTGGCAGGAATGGTCACCGGAAGTGTTAGAATACGCCAAAAAGAATAATAAAATAATTTTGGTATCAGTAGGATACGCCACCTGTCATTGGTGCCATGTTATGGCTCAGGAAGCATTCTCGAATTCTGAAATCGCCAATTACCTGAATAAACATTTTGTTTCTATCAAAGTTGACAAAGAACAAAGGCCGGATATTGACAATTACTATATGAATTTCTGCCAGGAAACACAGGGGCAAGGAGGTTGGCCTTTGAATGTGTTCTTAACAGCAGAGCTAAAGCCATTTTTAGCCGTAACCTATGTGCCGGTAACTGCGCGCTATGGACTTCCGGGGTTTTTAGATTTACTGAGGCACATACAAAGATCGTATGAACAACAAAGTGCCAAGATACCAATGTATTATCCCCAGATTCATTCCCCAGAACACATTGAAGAGCCGGAACTTATTGAAGTAATTAAGAAGAATTTTACCGGAACGGGGTTTGGTGCTGGCCCCCAATTTCCCCCCCACAACACTTTATTATTTTTACTCAGTTATTATGAAAAAAATAAAGACTCAGATAGTAAAAAGATCCTTGAAACCCTGTTAGAACGTATGGCCATGCAAGGGTTGCATGATCATCTCCAGGGGGGATTTTACCGTTACTGCATTGATAATTCTTGGACTATCCCCCACTTTGAAAAAATGCTCTATGATCAGGCTATGCTGTTGTGGGTCTATAGCCTAGCATACAAAACACTGCAGAAGCCGTTTTACAAGACTATTGTTGAAAAAATACTCACCTGCTTAGAAGATACTTACGCAGACCATCTGTACTATGCAGCACACGATGCCGATACCGATCATCAGGAAGGAAGCACGTATCTATGGGACGTTACAGAATTACAACAAAACCTTAGTGAGGAAGAATACCACCGATTTCAGCAGGTATACAAGCTTGAAAAAAATTTTGAGGGCAAGATACACTTAATAAAATGTACCAATACTTTTCTTCCACAGATCGAACAAAAATTATTACGTCTGCGCAAAAAAAGAAAACAACCTTTTACTGATAAAAAATATATTACCAGCTGGAATGCACTTCTAGGAATTGGATTAATAATGGCCTCGAGACATTGCAATAACAGCATGGCCAAATGCAAAGCTGAGCTCTTGTTCAAAAATATTCTACGGAATCATTACCCGCAAGGAATATTGCATCACAGTTCCCACGATGGAAAATTACAACCGGGAGAATTTTTGGAAGATTATGCAACCGTGCTATTGTTTGCAACGTATCTTTATGAAGATACGGGTGAGCATAAAGATTTAATTGCAATGTTGTATACGCAATTGCAAAAATTCTATCAGGGGCAGTGGATAGAGAGTAAGAATACTGATTTCATGGAAATTTCAGCACAGACTTATGATCATCCAACCCCCTCGAGCGCATCGTTGGCAGCAATGGCCAAACTCAGAGCCGAGATAATTCTCGGGAAAGAGTATGTAGTAGCAGGATATAAACAGCCCGTACAGCATGATTTTTATAATCTCATGGTATTTATGAAGCATTGGCATATCATCCATCTACCCCATACGATTGAATGGAAACATCTGGGAGCTAATTCTATGCAGATTTATGATCCCAAGATACAAGATTGCTATCAACAGAAATGTGTAGAGTTTAAGGATGTGACACAGTTGTTGGGGGCGATACGTTCACAAACGCATTAAAGAGTGAGGGATTAATTTCCCTTTTGGTGAGGGGCTCTTTCCGATTTCCCACGAAAGTGAGGGGCACTTTCGTGTTTTAAATCAAAAAGGCAGTAATCTTTATAAAGCAGAAGCGTTCTGGTAGCACAAAAAGAATCAGGGAGATAACCCCCCTACTAAAACAGGAAAATTTTCGAGTTTCACGCCACGAAAACCGAGGGACAACTGTAAAAAATGGTCCGCTTACGAAAATTTGCTGCCTATCAGAACCTAGAACGGCCGTATACCCGCATCAGTAAATACACCAAAAAGAACTATGTCCGGGGCGGCTTTCCGCATATGAAGATTACCCGCTTCGATATGGGATCGCCCCAGAAGCAGTACGATACCGTCGTCAAGCTCAACGCCTGCCGCAGCATGAACATCCGCCATAACGCCATTGAGGCGGCCCGCATGTCTTCTAACCGGCACCTCGAAACCGCTTTGGGAAAAGATTATCATCTGCGCGTTAAAATATACCCGTTCCACGTTCTCCGGGAAAATCCCTTGGCATCAGGAGCAGGCGCGGACCGTATGAGCACGGGCATGCAGAAAGCCTATGGAAAGACTATCAGCTGTGCTGCCCGCGTGTTCGAAGGGCAAACCATTTTCGAGCTCAGAGTCAATAAGCAGAACGTCAGAGTCGCCAAAGAAGCGCTTACCCGAGCAGCCAAGAAAGTTCCCTGCTCATGCAAAATCCTTGCGCAATAAGTTCTTGATCTGTTCGGCAAGCGCATCCGCTTCAGAGAGTGCTTCTTTTTTCGCTGACAGCTTCGCTTTTTCTTCCGGGCGTTTTTCTTTCTTCAGTGCCTCTGCTTTTTTCTGCATCTCTTTAGAAAGCTGAGGAGCGATCTTCGGAGTCGGAATACGTTTCTCTTCTTTTCTTGTTTCAGGCTTCAGCTGCTCCAGCTTCTTCTCCAAGCGAGGCATTTTTGCTTCTTCGGGCAGTATCGTTGCTGGTTCTCTTGGTCCAAAAATCGTCTGCAGCCACGAGGCTTTTTCTGGCTCGATACGCTGAACTGTTGCAAGTTCATTTTCGACCATCTCTAATTCCTTTGATAACCTTTGGGGCTTCGCCTGCACTGCAGAGACACGGGAAGTCTGACGCCCCATCACTTTCTTCTGGGGCTCAACAAGAATACTTTTTATCGGTCTGTTTAGGAGGGGAGAACGGAAAACGACCGCTTCTGGGGGAGCTTCTTTTTTCAGGGGGGGTATTCTTTTCGGCTCCTCAACCACCCGGCCTTCCAAAGCTGCCAGCTGTTGATTCACCAAAGCCAACTCATCTTCGAGAGGGATAACTGTTTTGCCTTGCCAGCGCTTGAGCGGCGACTTTGCTTCATCATTCTTTTTTGCCAGAACTTGCCGAGGGCTCAACGGAGGAGCAGCTTGCACTCGCTTCCTGGAAAGTGAATCTATCACCGTAGGCTTCATCGCTTTCAGAGAAGAAGGCATCGCTGGCTTTAAACTTTCCGCTGGCGCTCCAATTGATTTTCTTTTGAAGAGATGCCGCAGCAGAAAGAGCAGAAGGATAAGCAGGAAAAAGCTGACGGCTCCCAGCACGTAAGGCAGAAACGTTCCGGAAGATTGCTGCAGCCACTGCATAAAGCCAGAAGTTGTTCCTTCATCAGCAGCAAAAATGCTGTTGCCGGTGAGCGTTCCAGAAACCCCGGAAAGCGCCACTAACGGTACACCGCTTAGCATTAAGACCACAAACCCCAACAGGGGAACGAGCAGCCAACGGCTCTGCACTGTCAAAATGAGGCTGGTGGACTGCCGGTCAGAGATCGGCGGCATGTTCACTTCGCTCACTGCCAGCCCATTTTTATCACGCAGGGATTTCACCAATGGATGTTCCCGCCGGTTAATAAACCGGTGGAATTCCCCGCGTTTGAAAATATGTTCCTCAACCATCCCATCACCTATAAATATACAGAATATTTTACCTCTTTTTAAAGGTTTATGGGGCGTCTTTTTCGGTTATGGCCTCTTCGCTCTTCTTTTCATCTCGTTCTTTTTGTTCCGCCCTGCGAAGAATCTCCTGTTTCAATTCTTCCGGCTCAGAGTACGCGTGCGGATACAACGCGAGCTGTTCTTTATGGAGAAGATCTTTCTTGCTCACATACAATAAAACGCTTTTTCTCTTTTCCGCTTTGGCCAGCAATTGCTCTTGCCGGGCCAGGGAATAGCCGCACTGTTCACTCAGATCGAGCACAAAAACAATGACATCCGCCAGTTCCTGCACGACGAGTTCAGCCTGCTGCTCGATCGGGTTCATCTTATCGGGCCGGGCGAGAGTGCCGGGAACATCCAGAACCTGAATGGTCTTCCCATCGAGCGTCATAAAGCCCGAGTTAATAGTCAGCGTCGTAAACGCATACGCCGCCGTCTTCGCTTTCGTTTTCGCCAGGAGGTTCAGCAAAGTCGTCTTGCCCACATTGGGAAAGCCATACAGGCAGACTGTAAACAGGCCCTCTTTGATGTCCGGATAGGTGCGCAGGATTTTTCTCGCTGCTTCCAGCTCTTTCAGCTGCGGATCAACCTGCTTGATGACGGAAGAAACCCGGCCATAGAACTCTTTGGTTAATCCCTGAAAGCCTTTGAGGTTTCTCTCCCGGGACATTTTTCGAACATAGTGTTTCTGCAGAACCGTTATCTGCAGGGAAGCCCAGCGCAGCGCCCCCAGCGATTTCCGGAAAAGAGGAAAATCGAGAGTCACTTTCAGCAGTGTGGCATAAAATGACGGAAGCTGGCTGGCGACGGGAAATCTCTCCACCAGCCGCTCCAGGCGCTCTTTCAGGTTTCCCGCAGCCATATCGACTTTCAGCAGCTCCCGTTTCTGCAGCCGCTGCCAGAGCTCGCCGGAAAATTTCTTGACATTCGCCCGCTCCCGGGATTTGCGGAAAGTAGCGTTCAGCAGCTCCTTTGCCAAAGGGACGGGGGGGATGGTTTGGAAGTTCATGGCAGAGCTAAACGAGGCGGTAATTAAAAGCTTTCTCTAAGAAGATCCAGAAAATCCTCTGATGCCCATGCCTCCTTTATTGAGAAGACAGCCGTTCGGCATTCTGATATGCAAATTTTTCCTGCACTGCGGGATCCAGCCTGCCGATGAAAGCCCGAGCGATCTTCACCTGCATCAACCCAATGTCGCGATCGTAATTCCAGACCGCATCGCCACGATCCGTGCCCCAGCTCACTTGATTCGGATGTCTTTCAATGAGAGCTTTCCAGTCCTGCACAGCCCGGTTAATGACCGCATAAAAATTTCTGTTCATGGTCTCAAGATATCCCTCTTTGCTTTTCCCGACGTACAGGAGGAACGTATCATGATCACCACCAAAAAATTCGTCAATGCCATAATAGGCATTGGGGTGTTTGCGGAGGACCGTATCAACTTCCTGCACAGAGAGCTGATCGCCATGCCAAATGAAAGTAATCTCCGGATATTGCTCTAACACTTTTTCAAAAGTATCTTTATGCCCATCGCCGAGATGGAAATACACAACGAGATCATATTTTTTAATGAGCGGATATATCTCCTGCAGCCGGGAGGAGTCCGGAGGAAGTTCTGGTGACCCCCCATTTTCCCGGGCATAGAGGCCAATTTCACCATAGCCTGCAAACAAGTGAGGATACACCGCAAGCATGTTTTGCAGGATTCGTGCATCTACCGTCGGAAAACCATCCGGCTCATTATCGTCCCCTGAAGACATAATGAAAGGGGTAAACAGTTCTGGATACTCTTTCATTGTTTTGTTCCAGGTTTCCAGCAGCGGGAGAGAGATTTCCCCTTCGTAGACGGGAAAGAAAGCAAAATTCTTATGAGTCCCTTCGTGTTGTAAGGTGCAGGCAATGTCGCTCATCTGCACATTCCAGCCGAGCAGCGCTTGCGGGCCGCCAAATCGGCCTTCGGGCGCCTCATCCAGCGCTGGTTCTTCGCCATCTTCGAACCCCCAGTCTGGAAGGGCGGGAATATGCAGATGTGTATCAATTAACGGGCCTTGGTAATACGTATCGGGATAGATCTGCTTTTCAATGGGCGGGCAAACTGTTGGTGCTAAAGCTTTATCGATGCGTGGTTTCCAGAGCTGTTGTTCGGGAGTGAGCTCTTCGCTGACTTCTGCACTCTTGCTCTCCGCAAGAACTTCTTTTTCTGCAGCTGCTGGGGAAGAGAGGTTCTGAATAGTTTCCTCTGGCACTACAACAGCTTTCTCTGGCTGGTCTTGGATCTCCAAAGCATCTTCCCCGGGGAGAGCGGAAGCGCAACCAAACAAAAAAAGAAAGAAGACTACAACCAGCCCGCCCCTAACCAACTGTTGCATAGGAAAAAGAAAAGAATACCATTAATAAACATTTGCTTAAAGCCCATGCGCCGGATGCTCATGCCCTTCTGCTTTCCGCCGCTGCAAATGCTCCAGGTGCTTCTTCCGCTCCTCGTGCAGCTTCACTTTCTTAGCCCGCACTTTAGAGATCAGCTGGGCCACATGCTCCCCGCCCAGGAAATGCGGCAAGATGACATAATCCGCACCGGCATCATAGAGCTTAAACGCTTCATTGATGTCCGAGGCGCTGACGATAATCTTCACACTTTTATTTTCTTCCCGCACTTTCCGGATGAGAAAGAGGTTATCTTTCATTTCTGGGATGGTGGATACGAGCAGTGTCAAATG
>JAUYQE010000072.1 GCA_030695605.1 Nanobdellota archaeon | reverse complement strand
TTTTCTCAGGAGTTCCAATGTTTCGTCTTGCACTTGTACGGTCGTCGCCATAGGGGTATATAATTATATCTTATATAAAAAAGTTGCGGTATTTTTCTGAAGATATTTAAAGCGATATCGTATCGGAGTTCCCGTGAAGACTAAAATCATCGTCGGCGTGGATGAAGCCGGAAGGGGGCCAGTGCTTGGCCCACTGGTTCTCGCAGCTTTAGCATTTAAAGAAGAAGACCTCAAGAAACTCGAATGGCTTGGTGTCAAAGACAGCAAATTGTTGAGTTCTCAAGTTCGGGAAGAATTGTTTGAACGCCTCCGGGAAATTGTGCACGATTTCCGCATTGAGATGATTGAGCCGGATGCCATTGATCTTTCGGTGAATGCCGAAGAAACCAACCTCAACTGGCTGGAAGCAGAAACGTCGGCTCGCTTAGTCTCCGAATTGCAGCCCGATCTTATCATTCTCGACTGCCCCAGCCCCAATACGGCTGCATACCGGGACTATGTGCTGCAGCGCCTCAGTGAAGGCGTCCGGAAGCAGGCGGAATTAAGAGCGGAACATAAAGCGGACGTCAACTACCTCGTCGTGGGGGCTGCGTCCATCATTGCCAAAGTCATCCGCGACCGAACGATCGACCGCATCAAAACAGAAATTAATATTGACTTTGGCTCTGGGTATCTCACCGATCCCAAGACACAGGACTTCCTGAAGCATCACCACGAACAATACGCGCATCTGTTCCGCAAAAGCTGGAAGTCCTACAAGAACGTGGAAGAAGAGAAAAAGCAGAAGAGCTTGACGGAGTTTTAGAACTAATACCAAAAGGCTGCCGGCGCGGTAGGGAAAATCGCAATTCTTTATTCCAACAGCTTTTTCTTCTTCTCGGCTACCCGAAGATAATTTTCTGAAGAAACAATCGGTTTTCCGATCCGTTTCTCTGCGTCTTTCCGGGCATTCCCTGCAACTTCCCCACCATCATTTGCTGCTTCTTTGTTCTGCCCGAAACCTTGCGCATCTTTGTTTTTGGTTATTTCCGTCGTCACCTTTTCGCCCAGCATGGAGAAGATAAGCTCTAAATCATTCATGTGATCACGGAGGTTCTCCTGCTTCAGGTCTTTGAATTTTTGGTACTCGCTGGGTGTCATGCCGAACGTGGCTTTAGAAATCTCTGCAGTGAGAATCGCATACTCACGCTCCGTACCGACGCCTCTCTTTTTCCATTCATCCGTCAGCTCATCTCGGATCGCAATGCCCCGGACTCGCTTCTCAATTCAATCGTCAGAGTAGCCCTTAGCTTTGTAAAGCTCTTTCATACGCTTTTGCGCAAGTTCGGGATCTTCTATTTCTTGCACACGCTCATAACCTACTTTGGCGAGCCAAGCTTTGAAAGGTTCTGCTTTCTTGGAAGGGATGGATTGAATGATGCGGAAGAGCGCTTCAGTATTCGCACAATCTGTTTCGTAGAACTTCTCATCAGAAGCCGGCAATTTGAGTTGTACCCAAATTGGGGACAACTGGAGAGCTATAAATTCTCTGTCTTTTACTTTGCCCCAATACTGTCGGGGGGTTGGGCTTTCGGTTAAAGCAGCTACAACATCAACAACGGAGAAATACCATTCATTATTATGCCAAATTCTCCTAATTTTTTGGTCCTGAAAGACCACCAAGGCTTGATTTTTGTCCATGCAGCTTCACCTCATTTTATAGCAAGCATCCGATATTTTCATAATTGTTCTGTTTATCCAATTAGCGAGCTATATACGAAAGAACGAGAATAATTTTACGATGAATTCGTTCTTTCAGTATACGAGCTTAATATTTCAGCCGAAGCACCCCTATATAAACTCTACCCGCGTCTGTCCAGTGTGTCCAGTGGCTATTTTTTACCCCCCTAATGAACAAAGCATCGCCGCCACCAAAAATATTTATTAACTTTAGCTTCTTTTTCCAATAATATGAACCTCCTCTTCATCTGCAACCAGAATAAGAACCGAAGCAAAACTGCCGAAGAGCTTTTTCGGGGGAGATATATCACAAAATCGGCGGGATTATTCAACGGAACTCCGGTCACTAAAAAAGACCTCTCTTGGGCTGATGCCGTTATTGTCATGGAAAGCGCACAACGGAGTGAATTAGCCAGGAGATTTCCCCAGCTTTATATGCAAAAACGCATCCTTTCGTTTGACATCCCAGACACCTATGCCTACGATAGCCAAAAACTTAAGAAAGTGCTTCTGGAAAAAGCAGAGGAATACTCATCTGTTCTACGATAACCACTCGTCAAACTGGCGTTTGGCTTTTTCTTTGGAAGAAAACACTTTTGTTTCTGCCACAGACAATTCGGGGATTCGCCGGGTAACTTTGTAAACGATTCCCTGCTCGCTATGGTATTCTCCAATCGAAACTTCCCATCTTTTTCTCGGATGCTACTTTGTTTGCTGCATAAATAGAGAAGCCCGCTATCACCCCTATATAAACTCTACTCGCACCTGTCCAGTTGTCCAGTGGCTTCTCTGAGCGTATTTTCCCATTTACTCTTTAGAGAACTCAGCGCTGATACACTCATGGCCTTTTGTCAATCTTGGCAATGAGAACAATCTTTTCGCTATCTTTCACTTTATAGAGAGCTCGATAATCGCCAATCCGATAGCGGAAAATCTTGTCAAATCCTTCTCTCATGATGAATTTTGCATCCGTTGGGATGGGTGTTTCTGCAAGCCGCTTTAATCTGTTGACTATCCTTTCGCTCAGATGCTTGTCTAATTTCGAAGAAAAGTATCTGCATGCTCGGAGAGATGTACCCCATACACCCTAAACCAGCCTCTTTGTCTTACCCATCACTAAATCGGTCTCCGCTTTTTGCAGTGCATCAGCATCCTCATCAGTAAGAACAAGGTCAAGGTCTGAGAGATGCTTTTTGATATACTCCAAGTCCAATTGTACATGATCCAATTTTTCTAAGACTTGTTGCATTGCGATTGCCATGCGATGCTTTACGATTATTCTCTTTAAATATCTT
>JAUYQE010000038.1 GCA_030695605.1 Nanobdellota archaeon | reverse complement strand
GGGGCTATCTCTAATTTCTCTTAGGTAGCCGACAATAGTGTTTGAGCTAACTCCTAATTCTCTGGCTATTGATTCGACCGTCTTTTTTGATTTCTTAAAGATGTAAGTTTGAAGAACTCTTTCATTTCTTTCTTGACTCCTCCTCTCACGGGCCATTGCATGAGCCCATTGCCCTTTCTTATCCATTCTCTTTCACATAGCTCATTTCATCTTTATTTTAGTATGCCTCTTGTAAGGCTTTTATTCCGCTAACAATGCCCAAAATCCAAGCGACTAAATACAAAGGAAAGCCTATCAAAATAAACATCAATGGAAGACTAACAAGAGCTAAGACGAGTTGAACCATCCCCTCATTTCTCCGTGCAACTAAGGAGCCAACACCGGGAAAGAGAAACATATTCAAAAGAAAGCAAGCAATGGCAAGGCCATGCGTAGACTTCTGGGATTTTCGATTATCAAAGAGAGTTGTAGCCCATAGCCTTTCGCACTTAACACAGCGATGCCCCCGCATAAAAGTAAAACGATACTCATGTTTGCATTTGGTGCTCTGTTCTCTTTTTAATTTCTGTTTGTATCCTTTATAACATTCTTTATTGCAAAATCTTTTATTCTGAAAAGGGAGGCTATAACTCCAAAACAGATTAATCTTTTTCTTACAACTATGGCAGTTGACCATTTATCTTCATCCCACCAATGTTTCGATGTTGGAAGAAGTAATTTCTCAACAGTTTTAAACCTTTGGCTAATAGATGGTTACTACTTCGTTATATCAAATCACTTTAATAATCGTAATTTTTCTTTTGGCTAAAGTGATTTGATTATTAGGAAATAACTTTACACACGTTTTTTGAATAGGAAAATTAAAGTTATTTTCTATAAATAACAATTTCTTCTCCCAGCAGCCATGGTGCAGAAGCGCAAGCTCTATGGCTCGAGCAGAACAGTCTCTATCGTTAAAGACGAGATCAACCTGGTGGCGTGGATAGAAAGAGGAAAGCTCCGCAAGAATGTGTTTCTCAGCATCGGAGAGCGAACTATGCCATCAAAGATCGTTGACCATATCACGCAAGGCCGCAAATCCGCTAGCCTGTATGCCCAAGTGAGCCGCGCCCTCAAAGAGCTACAGTTCCAAAGCCTCATCACCTGCCTCACGCCCAAAGAAAAGACGGGAAGGCTGTACGCTTTGACCAAAAAGGGTGAAGAGCTGCTTCGAAAAATAAGCGCAAGCTAGGACTCCACCAAACACATAAATACTTGTTTCTTTCTTTTCATCTTCCATGAACCTTATCCATAAAGACTTCAAAGCCGGCAAAGTAAAGCTCCGCGTAACCGACCTTGACGATCTCTGGTATCTCAGCCACCTGATCGATCCCGGCGATCTCCTTAAAGGAAAGACCACCCGAAAAATCAAGATCGGCACGGGCGAAAACGCCAAGACCGTCAAGAAGCCCATGACGCTAACGATCGAAGCAGAAACCATCATGTTCAGCAGCGCCGGCAACTCTTTACGAATCAACGGCAAAGTGAAAGAAGGGCCGGAAGATGTGCCCAGAGATAGCTACCATGTTCTGGAATTGGAGATCGGCACGGAGATTGTTCTGGAAAAGCCGCAGTGGCTGAATTATCAGAAGCAGAAATTGCAGGAAGCCTCCGAACGAAATTATCTCTACCTACTCTGCCTCTTCGACCGGGAAGAAGCACTCTGGGCCATCACGAAAAAAATGGGCTACGAAGTGCTCACCACCCTGCAAGGCGAAGTCTCCAAAAAAAGAAAGACCGTCGAGATAAAAAAAGACTTTCAGGAAGAAATCATCAAAATCCTCCAGCAGTATGCCGAACGCTATAAGCCCGAGCATATCATCCTGGCTTCACCGGCATTCTACAAAGATGAGCTGTTAAAAAAAATACAGGCGCCAGAGCTCAAAAAGAAAATTGCTTTAGCTATCTGCTCCGATGTCAGCGAGCGGTCCATTGATGAAGTGATGCGCCGTCCGGAGCTTGCCGATGTGCTGAAGAACAGCCGCGCCAGAGCAGAACAGCTGCTCATGGAAGAGCTGCTCCTGGAAATCCGCAGGGAAAAGCTCGCTGCTTATGGAAAAAAAGAAGTGGAAAAAGCTGTTCACGCGGGTGCCGTCCGCATACTCCTGCTCACTGATGAATACGTGCAGGAGCAGCGGGAAAAAGGGAACTTTGCTGCTTTAGATGAGCTGATGAAACTGGTCGACCAGCTGCAGGGAAAAGTGCATATCCTCTCAGCACAATCGGAAAGCGGGCGAAAACTCAACGGGTTGGGTGGCATCGCGGCATTGCTGCGATATGAGCTGCATGAATAAGTAGTCCTCAAAGGCTGTGGGGATCGGCAGAGATATACCCTATAATCAAGGAAACGCCCTCTTCTTTATTCTCCGTAACATATTCGTAAGGAGTTTTACCATCAAGCATCAGAGGATGGACTCGGGTGTACCAATAAACCAATTCATCTGATTCAAGCTGAAAACCTGAGGCCTGAAGCGCGGTTCTTAACCTTTCATCAATAGTGGATGCATACTGTTTCTGGTCTGCAGCACCTTGGGGGCTCCTCCGCCAAGACTCAAAGTTCTCCCATTCTTTCTCCGCTTCAGCCCATACTTTTGCAAGGTCCATTTCACTATTGGAAAGCCGAGTAACTTTAAAAAGTTTGGTACTCATAACCGAGAATGTTAGAAATCCCCGTCGAGAAATACGCATTCTCTTCCTCGCCTTGAAAAGCATATCTTACATGACCGCAACCTTTTAATAGTAGTATACGTTACTGATAGCCAAGTAACAAAACGTTACCATACTATTTTACGAAAAAAGGAGGGGGTTGGGAAACATGATTGTGAAAGAAGAATTGTTAAGCAAGCTGCGCCGCTACTTCGATTTAAACTTATACGAAGTCAAGCTCTGGACAGCTTTGTTGAGCCGCGGCGTTTCTACGGCCGGAGAATTGTCTGACATTGCGAACGTTCCGAGAAGCAGATCGTACGATGTTCTCGAATCCTTGGAGAAAAAGGGCTTCGTCATCATGAAATTAGGCAAGCCCATCAAATACATTGCCATTCCCCCGAATGAAGTCGTTGACCGGGTAAAGAAGCATATGCACTTCACGGCTCAGGAAAAAGTAAAGCGCTTGGAATCCGTAAAAAATTCGCCGCTTCTCAGCGAATTAGAAACTTTGCACAAGACGGGCATCAATTTAGTTGACCCCACGGACCTGAGCGGCTGCTTGCGCGGCAGGCCGAATATCTACAACCATTTGGACATGCTCATCAAAGATGCCAAGAAGAGCATCAACATCATGACCAGCGAAAAAGGCTTGCTGCGGAAAGCCGAAGGGCTGCGCTCCAGTTTAGAACGCGCTAAGAAGAAAGGCGTCAAGGTGCGCATTGCCGTACCGCTCACTAAAGAGAACAAAGAAGTGGCGGAAAGCCTGAAAGACCTTGCCGAAGTGCGGCATAGCAGCAAAGTGGCAGCCCGCTTCGTTACCGTCGATAGCAAAGACTTGGTATTCATGGTCTTGGACGACGGTGAGGTGCATCCGTCATACGACTTGGGCATCTGGGTCAAGACACCGTACTTCGCTACGGCGATGGACATCATGTTCGACCAGGTGTGGAACGGCGGGAAATAAGCTTTCTCGCTCTTTTCTTATTTTTAATCTCTATTTTTTCTCATCCCTATTTCTCGATGGCAGTAAAAGGCAGAAGTGCTCACACGCATGAGCTATAATTTTATAAATAATCTAACCTTTCAGAAAACGCATGGACCTGCAATCTTTAACAGCAAAGCTGCACCCTCTGGAACGAGCCGTTCTTCCCTTTCTCAAAGCAGAACACGAGCTCTCGGCCCTCGTCAAGAAAGCAAAACTTTCTGATGTCGAAGTGATGCGCGCCCTGCAGTGGCTGGAAAATAAAGGAGCCGTAACCCTCACCTGCGAGAAGAAAAAAATCATCATCCTAGGAAAAAATGGCCAGCGCTACCAAAAAGAAGGCCTACCAGAAAAAGCCTTTCTTAATGTTCTGACGGAGGAGTTCAAAGGGCTGAACGTCCTCACCAAAAAATCCAAGCTCAGCCGCGAAGAAGTCAACGCCTGCATCGGGTTGCTGAGGAAAAAAGACGCAGTGGAGTTACAAAAAGACGGCCTGCTGCAGCTGAAGATTACCACCACCGGAAAGAAGCTGCTTTCCGAACAGAGCCCGGAAGAAAAATTCTTGGCAAAGAGCTTCCCCCTCGAAGTGCAAACCCTTTCCACAGAAGAGCTCAAAGTCGCAGAAGAGCTCAAGCGGCGCAAGGAATTTGTAAGCTTTGAAGAACAGAAAATA
>JAUYQE010000028.1 GCA_030695605.1 Nanobdellota archaeon | reverse complement strand
GGCATCTTCACGATCCTGTGCTAATCCCTGCTTCATCAGGTTCAAAGCCAAAGCGTTTATCCGTTGAATGCGGTCGACGTCCATAAGTAGTTTTTCCTCTTTATTATCACGGGAAATATTTATACACGCTATATAACATTTTCTCTTCTTGCAGCTATATTCTTAATAACCGCTATTATACCGGTGGTATGCCCCTCTGAGAACTTTACAAAGCCCCTTGTACAAAAATTTCCGTAAACCTGAGAACTGACAACTTTCTCTTAACTCGCCGGCGCTGCTCCACATACCGGAATCCGGAATGGCAATACACCCGCCGTGCCCAGCCAGACCAGCAGCAGGCCGAGAATAACCCCAATCACCAAACCCACAAAGAAGTACTTGAACTCGATGATGCCCAGCTGCCCTCTTTTATCCATGGGTGTTGAGAAAAACTTTAGCCTTTAAAAATGTTTCTTTTTCTTTAAAAATTTCCGAAAGATTTATAAATTAATAAAATGTTAACTCTCCAAAGTAGCGAGGCTTTTCTTCCACCTACCATGCTCCGCAAAACCCTCAAAGAATGCCCCGAATGTGGCAGTAAGGATATCTTTCGCAACGTCGAGAAAGGGGAAACCGTCTGCCGGACGTGCGGATTAGTCATCGAAGACCGCATGGTCGATTTCTCACAGGAATGGCGGGAATTTGAAGACGAAGGGGGAGCCAGCAAGCGGCGTACCGGCGCACCTGCGTCACCAACGCAATTTGACCAAGGCTTAGGCACAGAAGTGGGCACGGTTTCTGATTTCTATAAGCTCGGTTCCGAGCGAGAGAGAGACAGGTTTTTCCGCCTGCGCAAGTGGAACATCCGCATCAGCACGGCCATTGAGCGGAACTTAAAAGTCGCTTTGGCAGAACTCAAAAGAGTAAGCTCTTTCCTGAAATTGCCGAAATCCGTCGAAGAAGAAGCAGCCAGAATTTATCGGGCTGCCGTACAGAAAGGTCTCGTCCGTGGCCGTTCCATGGAATCCGTCGTTGCGGGAGCATTATACGCCGCCTGCCGGCGCCATGAAGTTCCTCGTACGTTAGATGAGATGAGCGAAGCATCGGGCATTGAGAAGAAAGAAATTGGCAGAACCTATCGTTTCATCACCCGCGAACTCGAAGTCACCGTCAAGCCCAGCAATCCTGCGGACTACATCCCGCGCTTTGCTTCCGCACTGAAGCTCGCCGCAGAAACGCAATCCAAAGCGGTGGAGATTCTGGAAATGGCCCGGGACATTGAGCTTACCTCCGGAAGAGGGCCCACGGGCATTGCTGCTGCTGCTCTCTATGTAGCGAGCTTAGTCCATGGCGAGAAGCGCACCCAGCGGGAAGTCGCGGACGTTGCGGGAGTAACCGAAGTCACAATCCGAAACCGCTACAAAGAGCTGATCAAGCGCTTGAAACTTACAAAGCAAGTCGAAAAGAGCAAGAAGAAGTAAATTTTGTTCTGTGCTGTTTTGGCATCGTTTTTATTATCTTCACCATGAACCCTTTAGTCATTGCGCATGCGGAGGACCCGGACGGCCTGATTTCCCGAGCTTTGCTGCTGCGGGCTCTTCTCATCGATGATAAAGATATGCAAGACCATGTCTTTGTCCGGTATGACCGGCTGGTTGAAAGCTTTCAGGAAGCAGTTGAAAAATCCAGAATGCATGAGAGACTTTATGTCGCAGACCTGTCCGTCAATGATCGCTTGCTGCAAGCAGAGGGGGATAGTGCCCTTTTGGACCAATTAGTTTCCGGAAAAACCCTGCACTGGTTTGATCATCACGATGGTACAGCAGCGCACCAAAAAGAGCTGACTAAGCGGGGCATAACCGTACAGTACCACAAAGACAAGTGTGCATCCCTGCTCGTTGCCCAGCATTTCTTGTTAGGCCATCCGTATGAGAAAATGCTGGCGAGAATCGCCCAAGCCAGCGATTACCCCGGCCCGATGCATCAGCCGGCTGCGGTTCGCCTGGGCAATGACCTGGAAAAAATTATTGCCGTCGCCAATGAAACCATGGATTATCGCGGCCTTCTTGATCTGGCCTGCGATCTCCGCGATGAGAAGTGTTTTGACCGACAGATGCAACTCTCTCCCGCATGGCAGGAGCAGGTGAACACTTTTACTCGCCGGGAAAGCCAGGCTTATGCCGAGCTTAAGGAAAGTGTGGAAATGATTTCGCAAGGGGATCGGCGGATTGTTTTTGGCTATGCATCACCGCTGCTCTCGCCCAAGCCGGGGCCGAGCTATCTGCGCGAGCAGTATCGGGACATTGCTGAGGTTTTTATTTGTCTTTTCAAGCCGCCGGTGCGAAACCATTTGATCTTTATCTGTGAGGATTCTTCTTTTCCCGTCGTGCCTTTTGTGCAGAGCTTAGGCGGCGGTGGCCGGGGAAATGGCGGCGGGTTTACGCTGGACTATGATGTCACACCGGAGAATTACCTGCAGATAAAAGAGATGCTCCTCGAAAAGATGGAGAAGTATTATCAGAAGTAAGTTTCAATGTTATCCAAGTCGCATTTTCCATCTTGCACCATCTGTAATGCAAAATGGAATAGAGAACTCCTTATTTTATGTGCGTTTTCAGGCGAACCAAAAAAATCGTCACCGTAAAACATCGGGTTAGCTACTACCATCGCTCGTAATGCAAAGAAAGGAGGAGCCAGATTGACGATTTCAGTATCGTTAGTCTTAGAAATGTAATTTTTCCAAAATAAATCAAAACCTTCTTTGGCTGCTCCGGAAAATTCTCCTCGTTCTTTTAAAGAATAAAAAATAAAATTAACGGAAAATGCAGTAAGATCATCTGCAGCTTCTCCATAAGTCTGTCCTGATCTATCGAGTAATGTAAAATTTTCTGCATCTTTAAACCAAATATTTCCCGGATGAAAATCTCCATGAGTATGGCAAAGTCTCTTCTCATTAAATCTATGTGTAATCCAAAAATGAATAGAAGCTTGAAGCAACTGATTAATCTCTTCTTTTGAGACCCATTTTACATCTTTTGGGTACATGTCAATAATCGACATAATTGAAGTATTCCCCCCAATTATGTTTCGTAAACAGCGCTTATAGAGGCTCGCTTTATTCTGAGAGGGCTTTTCCTGATGTAATGTGACTAAAAAATCAGAAAGTTGTAGTATTCTTTTTCGATCTGCATCAGTAAGAAGATTTGTTTTTGCTATTCGTTGGAAATCATTAAACATATCTTTTCCTTGTGCTTCCTCCATGAGAATAAAAAATTCATGAGCATTTCCCAAAGAAATAATTTCTCCCTCTTTGGTAATCCCACAAACATCTGAAGAAGCAATATGATTTGGGATTTTAGCATAATGAGAATGTGCTAAAAGAAGTGAACCCGCCCGATCAGAAAAATGGTCCATGCCTAGATTTTCAGTAAATAACGTTTTCAGAATTTTTCTTTGCGTTTTTCCGTTAACTTTGAAATCCAATGAAAAGCCCGTTCCAACACACCCTTCTCCAAGTTTTTGTATCCTTACGTCAGTAATGTTCCCGCTATAGATGGATTCTAAGTATTGCTTTAAGCCCTCCGGGTTTATTTCCATTTTCTTTGTTTTTCCAAGCACAACCTATTTAAATCTTAAGAAATTGAGTCCTTCTATGGCTCCACAGCCCGGCGATCGCGTTACCATAACGACCAAAAAAAGGATGGAAGAAGGCTTTCTTATGCCTAGCCCTGCTCCGGATACGGTTATTATTAAGCTAGACAATGGCTATAATCTGGGCTTCCCCAAGAAAGAGATTACAAAAATGACTGTTCTCCAGAAAGCTTCGGCAAAAAAAGCTGCTCCTGCAAAACTGGCAAAACGTGCCGGACTCCCCACCCTGGCCATCCTCCACACCGGCGGCACGATCGCCTCGAAAGTAGATTACCGCACCGGCGGCGTGGTTTCCAGCTTTTTTCCAGCAGAGTTAGTTAGTATGTTTCCCGAGCTGCAGCAGATTGCGAATATTGAATCGGAACTGGTGGCCCAGATGTGGAGCGATGATCTGCGCTTTGCGCATTTTACGCTCATTGCCCAAGCCATCGAGAAACACGTCAAGAAAGGCGTCAAAGGCATTATCATCGGCATGGGGACGGATAATTTGGCGGTTGCGGCAGCAGCACTCTCGTTCATCGTCGAAAAAACATCAGTGCCTATTGTTCTGGTGGGCGCACAGCGCTCTTCTGACCGCGGCAGCAGCGATGCGGCAATGAATCTCATCTGCGCAGCAGAATTCGTCTCGAAGACGGATTTTGGTGGAGTGGCAATCTGCATGCACGAATCGTCCGAGGACGCCGGTTGCATTATCCTGCCTGCGTGCAAGACCTACAAGCTGCATTCTTCCCGAAGAGATGCTTTCAAAGCCATCAATGCTGGTTCCATGGCTCGTATAGACTACAAAACGAGAAACATTGAGTTCTTCGAGAAAGACTACCCAAGACGTGCTGCGCAACTTGTCCTGAAGCCCAAGATGGAAGACAAAGTCGGCTTGCTGAAAATTCATGTGAATATGTTTCCCGAGCAGTTTTCTTTTTTTACGGGCTATAAAGGGCTGGTAATCGAAGGTACAGGCTTAGGCCAGACCCCCGGGCAAGTGCCGAATCCAGAAGCAGCGATCCATAAGAAAATCTATCCGGCGCTGCAGAAAGTGATTGATTCCGACTGCGTGGTCGTCATGACTACCCAATGCCTGTTTGGCGGCGTGAATATGAACGTCTATGACAAAGGGCGGGACTTGCTGCAATTGGGCATTATTCCTGGAAAAGATATGCTGGCGAATACGGCTCTCGTGAAGTTATCCTGGCTGCTGGCGAATTATCCGCGAAAAGAGGTGCCGAAGCTCCTGCAGCAGAATTTGCGGGGGGAGATCAATGAGCGGTTGGGATATGAGGAAGAGTTTCTCTCGGAATAAAAATATGGTATTTCCCCTAAAGCACTTTTTTGGATTTCTTTTTGTCAGTCTTTTCCTGTTGGGCTGCACTTCCATCCCTCCAGAAAAGTCCTGTTCTGTTGCTGCAGATTGTGTCCCTGCATCATGCTGTCATGCGCAGGATGCGGTGAATCAAGAGTATAAGCCGGACTGTTCTGGGGCCCTGTGCACCGCCGTCTGCGAGCCCGGAACGCTGGACTGCGGGCAAGGAGAAATACAGTGTCGAAAAAGGGCATGTGCGGTGGTGGTGATAGAGTAATTTTGTTGATACTCTTATCTTACTGAATGTATGACACTTTCAGCGATAGTAAATCACACTCCACAAGAAATAAAAAGAGTTATCAAATTGCTCAAATAAGATGGCAACGCTTTTACTCACCTCTGGGGGAATTGTTCCTGAGATAAGAGAATATTTTCTGTCCATTTTACCGAAGAGGAGACCAGAAAAAAACGGAGTAGCTTTTGTAACGACCGCGGCCTATGGCGAATCAAAAAATCCTGCGTGGATAGAAAAAGATAGGCAACTGCTGTACAACTGTGGAATAAAACATATTGAAGATGTTGACCTCAAAGACAAAACACAGAAAGACGTGGAAAAGATATTGTCCAATAAGGAAATAATTTTTGTAAATGGGGGAAATACTTTTTATCTGCTAAAATGGGTAAGAGAAAGCGGTTTTGATAAATTATTACCTGGTTTCTTAAGAAGAGGCGGTCTTTATGTAGGAGTAAGCGCAGGAAGTTATATTGCTTGTCCAACTATTGAAGCTGCTACTTGGAAGCATCAAGATCGTAATCGAGTCGGAATAACAGATTTTACTGCTTTAAATTTAGTGCCGTTTTTGATTACAGCACATTTTGAGGAGAAATATAGAGCAATTGTAGCTAAGGCTGCGAAGACCACAAAATCTCCGATTGTTGCTCTTTCAGATAAACAAGCTGTTCTCGTGCAAAATGGAACAGTCAAAGTGGTTGGAGAAGGTAAACGGGAATATTTTAAGGGGTTTAAAGAAAGATAATGGTTTTTGTGGCATCTCCGCCGCCTGTCGAGCCAAAATCCGCACAATATTTATATATTCAAATGCCTTTTCTTCCTGTTAGATGGGCGATAGTATAGATAAACTAATCGTTGAAGAATTTCTGAAAAGAGAAAGGCAGAGAGAGCAATATCGTGAGGTGCAAGTGCCTTTAGAGCTTCCGCTTCCTTTGCCCTACCGGCCTGGAGAGCGGGGCCCCGAGGAAGAAGAAAGAGAAGATGGCGAGCAGCGTAGTGAAGTCATTATCAAGATTTATGATGATGACGACGATGATGGAGAGAAAGAAGATACCTCTTTCGTAAAGTTTCAGATGTAGGGAATATCCCTCGAAAACTTTTTTAACCCCCTCTTTTTATGGTGGTTATGCAAGAACTTCCCCCTCTAATATTTGCCCGCGATACGATTACCGTCGCCCGTGAACTGCTCGGCAAAATCATCTCCGTCAACGGCTGCTCTGGCCGGATTGTAGAAACGGAAGCATACGGCAGAGATCCAGCCTCGCATGCTTATAAACGAACAGAACGCAGCGCGCTGATGTTTGATACGTTTGCCCACGTCTATGTGTACCTGATTTACGGGATGTACTGGTGCCTGAATTTCACGACGGAAAAAGACGAAGCAGGCGCAGTTCTTATTCGAGCGGTGGAGCCGCTTTCAGGAATCGCCGCCATGCAAAAGCGGCGAGGGACGAAAGAATTGAAAAACCTCTGCAGCGGGCCGGGAAAATTGTGTTCAGCGTTTGGCATTGATAAACAGTTGAATGGCCTGCCGCTGGGAAAATCGATGAAAATCTTTGATGATGGGCAAGCTGTTGGGAAGATCGGCAAGAGTCCTCGTATTGGCATTACGGATGCCCGGCATTTGGAATGGCGTTTTTTTATCGATGGAAATGCACAGGTGAGCCGGTGAACCAAAAACATATTAAACTCTCTTTCTCTGCGGTAATGCGTGGTGCTCCTTACGCTTACTGGTGAATCGGGAACCGGAAAAAGCACTATTGCTCGGCATTTGCTGGCCTCTCCAGACTTTTCTATGGTCACCAGTACGACGACGAGAAAGCCGAGGGCTTCAGACTTGCCGAACGAGTATGCGTACGTCTCCCCAGAGCAGTTTTTCGAGATAGAAAAAGCTTGGGGCTTTATCTGGACGGCTCCCTATGCGGGCAACTACTATGGCACAAAATACTCCGCCATTGATACTGCTCTTTGTTTTTCTGGCTATCAGATGATGATTCTCGTTCCCCAGGTCCTTCCCATCCTTTTTTCTTATACGAAAAACGTGGAGCCTTTTTTCATCAGAACGCCGCCGCGGGAAGTTCTGGAACAACGGCTCAGGCAGCGCGGCGATTCCCCAGAGGACATCGCCCGTCGGTTACAGAATGCCGGGCAGTGGGAAGCAGAAGCGGCAGCGTCGGGAGTTCCTTATTGCTTTATTGCAAACGAAGGGCCGATAGAACAGGCAGTTGGACAAATTCTTTCTTCTTTAGGTAAACCTTAATAAAAAAAGCCCACTTTTTCTCATTCTCACGCGGGGGTGGGAGAGTGGCCAAATCCGCTAGCTTGAGGGGCTAGTCCCTTAGTGGGTTCGCGTGTTCGAATCACGTCCCCCGCACTTGTTTTTCAATAAAAAGCGGTTTTCTGGTGTTGCTCGAAGTAGTCATACTGAACGATTACCAAGATGGAAACTCCTCTCCAAAAATTAATTGAACGAACCGTCACGAACGGCTTAGGGTATTACGACTTTCCGGACTATGGATTTTTATTCTCTCAAGACCGCTTTAGAAAATATATCTCCGAGGTTGAACTCCCTCTTGAACTTCGTGTTCATCTAGGAGTAAAAGACTTCCGTGCTTTGGTTACTGCTAGTGTAACAATGTCTCCATTGGATCAATGCCGGGCCTACCTGAACTTTCTTTCAGAAGCTCTTGTCCACGATAAGAAGTCTCGAAAAGAGAACCGTGGCCGAAAACGCAAAAGCTACTCTTCTGACTCTTCTTTAGAAATTCTGTTTGCAATGGGAGAGCGTTTCTTAGGCAATCTTTTTTCAGAAGAAAAAGTTAGGCAGGAACTCGAGAGATGGGGGGTAAAAGTGTACGAAGGTACATTCGGTAAAAAGATCAGTGAAAGGACTCTGGCGGTTTATATCGATCGTCATCACTATTACAATGAAAAAACTGAAGAATGGCAGGATTTCACTGATAAAGTTGTTCTTTTAGAAGAGGTTGTAGAGAGCGCTAAAGTAGAGCAAAGTCAGAGCACCCCATATTTCTTCCGCTCTTTTGATCTTCATGATGCTCTTAAAACTGCTCTTGAAAAAAAAGCCCGCCATAATTACACTTTTACAGAAGTGTTGAAAACTCCCTTTGCGTCTGTAGTATCAGAATTTCGTGATGATTATAATCCTCCTACTCCTTTTTCTGGAGGGAAATGGAGGAGACGCTGCAAACATATTGGGACCATCTTAGGTTCTTTCGGCATAACGGCCGTTCCTCACGAATTGATTCATGCGGGCGTAAATTCAGCAACGGGCGGCGTGAATAAAGAGATTGTCATTAACACGCTCTACGGTGGCCCGTTGTGGGAGCAGCTCATTCCTGGCATTGAGTCAAAAGTGTTGGTTCCTTTCATTGGAGGGTACGTGGATCCCGAACCGGCTTCACGATTGGCTGAGTTCGCCATGACGGTTGCTCCATATTCACTCACTCCTCTGGGCCTCTATCTCGTCATGAAAAGCAAGGAAAAGAAGAGTTTTCCACTATGGGCGTGTGGCATCGGGGCATTAACAGCTCACGAAGGGGGAATTATCGGCGATTGGTTCCATGCAGGAAGAATGGTCGCCACGGAAGCAACTGAATTAGTCTATCATACTATGGGGATTGAGAAGAACATTGATGATTCTTCGTTTGAAAGCTTCCTGGTTTCTATCGCTGGCTTTTATATCGGCGCGAAAATGCTCAGCTTTACCTATCGCGCCATGAAAGGGGCGATAAACTCAATAAGAACCCATTTTTCACAACCAGAAAGAGCTTTGAGTAACAATTCTGGCGATCTTTCCTAAACCTTTTTAAACCTCCTATCTTTTTATTCTCCCATGTCCAGCACCTGGGAAGTGACACAGCATCAAAAGAGCCTGCCCGCACTGCGAAACCCGATTCTCATTGAAGGCTTGCCCGGCATCGGCAATGTGGGAAAGATTGCCATTGATTTCCTGATTGAAGAGCTAAAAGCAAAGAAACTCTATTCTTTCTTCTCGTACCGCTTTCCGCATTCCGTATTCGTGAATGAGAAGAATCTCGTCGAGATGCCGAAAATCGAGATGTACTACAAGACCTTTCCCACCGGCAGCAAGAAGCGGGACGTGCTGCTGCTCCAAGGGGATATTCAGCCCATCGATGAGGAGAGTTGCTTTAGTTTCTGCGAAGAGATTCTCACTCTTGCCAAGAAGCATCGCTGCACGGAAGTCATCACCACCGGCGGCATTGGCCTGCAGGCTATTCCCGAGCAGCCCCGAGTGTTTTGCACCAGCAATAATACGGAGCTATTCAAGCACTATGCCACGAAAGAGCTGCTGGTCGAGAAAGACATCTTTGGCGTGGTGGGGCCCATCGTGGGCGTGTCCGGCATTTTACTCGGCCTGGGCAAGAAGCGTGGCGTGAAAGGGGTGGCATTGCTGGCGGAGACTTTTGCGCATCCGCTTTACCTGGGCGTCAAAGGGGCCAAGGAAGTCATCCGGGTTCTGGAGCAGAAATTCGGCTATGGCATTGATTTGAAGAAAATGGGCAAGGAAATTCTCGATGTGGAGCGGGAAACTATGAAGAAAACCAAAGAATGGCTTTCTGAAGTGGCAGCGTCGCAAGCCGGCGCCAAAGGGAAGAAGAAAGATGTGGGATATATTGGGTAGGAATTCTGTTTGCAGAGTTCTCTTTTTTCGTAATCAAAATTGGCGACTCCCTGACGCCCAAGCTACGCTTTCCCCATCGTCCACAGCCCTTCAAAGAAGCTGGAGAATGATTTAGCAATCGCTGCCGAGCGAATGTGGATGCAGGTGAATTCTTTCTCGTAGGAAAAGATGAAGCTATTCTCGTCAATAACCATAATTGCTGAAGGGCTGAGTTCGGTTACGCTTCTTATCTTGGTGAGCTTGAGCTTTTCAAAAAATTTCCAGTAGTCCGTTCCGCGGTCCGTGAAAATCATCCGCGCCGGCTTGTGCAAGCGCACCCGTTCGTGATGCCAGTGCTGCCAAAAAGTGTTAAACACGTTATCTTTTGAAGAACGCACGCCCATGATGCGGACTTCACCTGACGATTTTTGGAGCGCATCGTACACGACTGGCTTTATGCCCCGGAAGCCTTTCACCAGATAGACATTCTCGACGGGCTCCGTAAACTCTTTGATTTTTTGAAGCTCCGGAACCAGCTGCCCGAGCTTTTTGGCCTGTTCGCTTATCTGCTCTTTGCGCTCTTCCAGATACAATAAGATACTCTGCGGATCCGCCGCAATAAACTGCTTGACATTCTGTTCGATGACTACTTCGACCAGTCCTTTGTCAAGAAGCTTGTAGAGGGTTTCATAGACTTTTCCACCTGCTATCTTCGCTTCTTTGACAATTTTCCCCGAAGGCGATTTTCCAATTCTCAGCAGCGTCAAATAGGCTTTGGCTTCGTTTTTCGTCAGTCCCGCGTCTTCCAAAAGCTTTTCGTGCATATGCTCCCCACGCAGGGGGAGGCAATATTTAAGTGTTGCGCTGGTTCTTTGCTCCCTATTCAAATGAGGAGGTGCGCTATCCATGAATCAAGACGTGAGCAGAACACCAAACGGCATCGTCAGAACCTTTCCTATCCCTACCGGCTACCTTTTTGTCGGTGATTACTCCAAAGGCCCGTTAGAAACATTGTCCATAGGTGATTATGGAAAAGCCAGAAATGTCAAAGCTGATTTTTTAGGGTACACAAAAGAAATCGAAGGGGTTCCCAATACCTATTGTATGCCGCTCAGTGATAAATGGGTGGTGACGGTGAGCACCCAATATGGCTGCCCCATGAAATGCACGTTTTGCGATGTTCCCAATGTGCCGTTTCGCGGGAATGCTTCGTTTGAAGATTTACGAAAGCAGCTGTATAACGCGCTTAGCCTGTTCCCGGAAGTCAGCTATACGGAAAGGCTGAATCTCCATTACGCACGGATGGGTGATCCCATCTTCAATGAGCAGGTTTTTGCTTTCTCCCGATGGCTTCATGACCATAAAAGACAAATTCAGGAGGAGATGGGGTTAAGAATTGAAGTATTGCATCCGGTCTTAACCACCTCTCTGCCGCGAAAGTTTGGGAAATTAGAGGAGAGGATTCAGGAATGGTGCAGCATAAAAAATGATGTTTATCACGGGCAGGCGGGGCTCCAATTTAGCATCAATTCAACGAATGAAGCGCAAAGGACCCAGATGTTTGGAAACCAGCAATTGCCTTTAGATGATTTTGCACGAATTGCGGAACGATTACCCGCGCCCCTCAGCAGAAAATATTGCTTAAACTTTGCCTACTCCACCGATTTTGAGATTGATGCCGGAAAGGTTGCCGCCCTGTTTGACCGGGACAAGTTTATGGTGAAGATTACTCCCATCCATAATAATAATGCTTGCCGGGAGAATGGCATAGTCACTCTCGGCGGATACGACTCCTGGGCTCCGTATAAAAAGCCAGAAGAAGATTTACAGAAAGCGGGATTTGATGTTTTAGTCTTCGTCCCCTCCATCGACGAAGAAGACGGCTTAGTCACCTGCGGCAATGCCGTTTTGGGCGGCAGCACGCTGAAAACAACGGAAGATATCATCAAAATTGAGGGGATAAAGCGATAACAGGCGGGAAGATTTGCAAGCAAAGGCTTAAAGACAGAGTGTCGGCGGACCATAAGCGCGGAGGAAGGAGCATGGTAGTCGGACCGAAAGAATTGGCGAGATGGATAGAAGAAAGTGAGAAAGAAAAAATAAAAGAGAATGAACTTCTTATCTCTCTGGAAAACGAAATTGATCAGTGTCTGGAAGAAAATTATCAAAGCGGAATGGCTATTATTCCAGAGTCGACATTTGACGGAGTAAGAAGTGCACTTGTCACCACAGTTTTGAATCGATATCGTTCTGCGGGATGGTCAGTAGAACGAGAGTATGAGCAAGGGGATGTGACGTATTATACATTTATACCGTCTCCACAAAATGAAGGTTAAAAGCAGAGCTACATTTATAAAATACCCTAAACCGCACAACAAACGCATCACCATGACCTCCAAAACCATCCTGACAGACTTGTACCAGCTGACCATGATGGCAGCATATGTTGATAATCAGAAAGATGATGAAGCTACTTTTGACCTCTTTCTCCGCAAGCTGCCGCCGGATTGGGGGTATTTCATTGCCAATGGGATTGAAGATGCGATTGATTATGCGACGAGTATTCATTTTACTGACGACGATCGGGAATATCTGGGGGGTCTCGGCTTATTCTCCGATGATTTCATCGAGTGGCTGAAAGAGTTCCGTTTCCAAGGCGATATCTACGCCGTGCCGGAAGGAACACCGATCACCGCCAATACGCCCCTCCTCCGCGTCACGGGAAAGAGAACGCAGGCGCAGTTTCTGGAAACGGCTTTATTGAACATGATTAATTTTCAGACCATGATCGCTTCCAAAGCCAATCGGGTGGTCCTGGCGGCGGGCGATGCCAAAGT